>DAOWNV010000131.1 GCA_030642405.1 Desulfosarcina sp. | reverse complement strand
TAAAATGGTATTGGAGCGGTCTTCATTCGGCGTTCCGTAGGTCTCATAAGCAATCTCAACTGGGCTCAGACAATGACCTGAATCCAGAGCCATGGGATTATCTTGGCTGCCGAACTGATAGATTGCCGGCCTGACGCGTCCGACAGAATTTCTATCCATTGTTCCTCGCTTTCAATTCTAACGGATGGGTCACGCCGTGATTATACCCGGCAAGAGGGTGCTACTTGGGCACCCCCTTGTCTTCGCAATGGAAAAAATTCATTATGAAAATGTACAGGCGTCACTGTTTTGAAGAGCCTTATCCAGATCGGCGATAATGTCCTCCTGCGATTCGATGCCCACGCTTAACCGGATAAAATCCGGTGTCACTCCCGCTGATAGCTGTTCTTCATCACTGAGCTGCTCATGGGTGGTCGAGGCAGGGTGAATCACAAGGCTTTTGGCATCGCCAATGTTTGCCAGGTGACTGAACAGCTTCAAACTCTCAATGAATTTCACAGCAGCGTCCCTTCCTCCTTTGATGCCGAAACCCACCATTGCACCGTGTCCTTTGGGAAGATACTTGTCGTTTAGATGAAAAGTGGGGGAAGATTCGAGCCCGGGATATCGGACCCAGGTTACACAAGTGTGCTTTTCTAGAAATCGGGCCACGGCCAAACCGTTTTTGCTGTGTTCCTTCATTCGCAAAGCCAGGGTCTCAAGGCCCTGAATAAAGGTCCAGGCATTGAAAGGGCTTAATGCGGCACCCATGTCCCTCAACCCCAATACACGTGCCCGCAAAATGAATGTCAGATTGCCGAAGGTTTCGTTAAATTTGAGTCCATGGTAAGAGGGGTCCGGCTCGATAAAAGCGGGGAAACGCCCCGAGGCGGCCCAGTCGAATCCGCCGGAATCAACGATGATCCCGCCAATAGATGTGCCGTGACCGCCGATAAACTTAGTGGCTGAGTGGAGAACGATGGCAGCGCCGTGGGCTATGGGATTGAGCAGATACGGTGTGGTGACGGTATTGTCTACCACCAGGGGGATGCCGTGTTTTTTGCCTACTGCAGCGATTTTTTCTATGTCGACCAGGTCCAATTTCGGATTGCCGATGCTCTCGACAAAAAACGCTTTAGTTTTATCGCTAACGGCGTTTTCCCAGGCGTTGACATCGTTGGGAGGGACGAATTTGACCACAATACCCAGATGAGAAAGCGTATGGGTAAAAAGGCTTACCGTACCGCCATATAGATCGGTGGACGAGACGATTTCATCACCCGCCCTTGCTAAGGTGAGAATCGTCAATGTCTCCGCAGCCTGCCCGGAGGCGACCGCCAGTGCGGCAACACCTCCTTCAAGTGCGGCGACGCGCTGTTCAAACACTTCCGTGGTGGGGTTCGTCATGCGTGTGTAAATATTGCCGAACTTGCGCAGACCAAAAAGGTCCGCTGCATGGGAGGAATCATTGAAGGTATAGGATGTCGTCTGGTAGAGCGGAACAGCGCGGGAGTTGGTTTCACGGTCCGGGGTGTGGCCGGCATGAATCGCCGTCGTTTCAAATCCATTGAATTTTTTATTCATTTGTATCACTCCTTTGATTGTTAAGGACTGTGAATATTTTTCATTGCCGTATATCGAAGTAACACAGCAGCCAGGGTGTCTCCCCTGGCTTTTACAATAAAAAAACCTCTCGTCGTATGAACGGGAGAGGTCTATGCAACCATTTTGTCATGCAAGACCTCATGTGTTCCCTTTACAGGGCTGGATGTAGCACCTTGATGGTCAGGTTGCCGGGCGATCCCAGGGCCAGTTCCCTCACGCCACTCCACATGATGATTAATGAATAAATGAATAAGTCCGGCTTTGACGCTTGTCAACCTATTCGTATTGTTTCCATCCGATCTACGGTAAGGGTCACCGCACCCCAGTTTGTTTCCACTTTTCCCTCTAAAAGGTAAGGCCGGTTGCGGTCGATCCTATGGCAGAATCGGCGGTAGATTGCGGGGAAAAAGGTTGTTTCCACAATGCCTGTTTCGTCCTCGAAGGTGAGAAATTCCATGGGGTCTCCGTGGCGGGTATGCACGATTTTACCGGTGACCAGCCAGGCGGCCAGCCGGATCCGTTGCCCCACAAGGCCGTAAAGACTGTTGGCTTTAATGGCCTTTTTTCGTTGAATGGCTTCGGTAAACAAGGTGATGGGATGCCGGTCGCACAAAAAACCGAGAACCGCAAACTCCCGGTGAAGGCGTGTAGTTGTAGCTGTCGGTGGAAATGAAGGTGGTGATATTTCGGAAATGGGTATGGATTGTTCGGCGAACAGGTATAGTTGGTTTTTAACTTGTTTTCGTTTTGCCTGCCATCGAGTCAGGACCCACAAAAGGCTGGTCCGTGATCGATTGGTATCCAGCCTGTCAAGGGCACCGCAGTGAATCAAGGCGCGGGCCTCGTCTTCAGCGGGCTTCACACGATTGAGGAAATCGATCATATTCGTGAACGCGGATGCCTTCCGGTATGTAACGATTTTCTCCATGGTATGCCGACTCAATCCGCCGACGGCCATGAGTCCTACGCTCAATTGCCGGTGTTTTCCCGTCCATCGGATTCGGCTGGTATTGACATTCGGCGGATCGATGATCAATCCCATCCGCCTGGCCTCGGAGGTATAGGCGAAGGTGGAATAAAATCCCCCCTGGTTACTTATGACTCCGGCCATGAATTCGGCGGGATGGTGAGTTTTTAGATAGGCTGCCTGAAACGATACCCGGGCATAGGAGGCGCTGTGGGGTTTGCAAAACGAGTATCCTGAAAAGCTCATCATCATCTTCCACACCGTATCGGCCTTTTCGCCAGGGACGCCCCGAGCTGCGGTTCCGGCCATGAACCGTTCGTGAAAATCCGTCAATTGCCGCCGGCGATCTTTTTTTGCGATGATTTTGCGTAGACCGTCCGCCTCGGTATCTGAAAAACCGGCAAGAGCCACGGCTGTCCGGGAGACATCCTCCTGGTAGACCATGATGCCGAAGGTCTCGTTAAGTACGTCGGCCAGAAGAGGGTGGATGGGATCCCATTTACCGCCGTGCAGGCGGCGCAGGTACTCCTGAATATAGACATTGGCCGCTGGTCGGATGATGGAAGAGTGGATGATTAGGTGTTCGAAATCCCCGCTTCCTGCCTTTTGGTGGAGCAGACGCATGGCCGGACTTTCGATATAAAAACAACCCATGGTGCGACCCTGGGCGATGGTATGTCGGGTGTCCGGGTCATCTTCAGGCTCCCAGCGAATTTCGTTGATCTCTTTTCCATTTGCTTTTAAGTTTGTCATCGCATCCCGGATTACGCCCAGGCTACGGTTGCCCAAAAGGTCGATTTTCACCAATCCGGCATCTTCAGCACCGTCCTTGTCCCATTGAATTATGGGTACTCCTTTGGATGCATTTTCCACAGGCACATATCCGTCCAACGAATACGGAGTTATCACGACACCACCGGGATGGACGGAAAAATACCGAGGAATCCCTATGATCCGCTGTGCCAGGTCCATAATTTCCGGCCAGGGATCAGCAAAATCCAGATGGCGGGTTTCCGGGCGATCCCTAAGATTTTTCAGCAGGCCGGCGTCGAGTTCTCCCCGATGCCGGAACCAGGGCAGGCGTTTTGTGATCTTGCTGATCTCGGCATCGGGCATACCGAATACCTTAGCTGTTTCCCGCAGGGCCATGCGCGGCTGGAAAAGAATGTGGACGGCAATCATGGCAGATCGGCCGGAAAACCGTTTCAGAACGCTATCTATGACCTTGTCCCGTTCATCCCAGGCGAAGTCCACGTCAATATCCGGCGGGTCCGTTCGTCCCGGGTTCAGAAATCTTCCGAAGTAGAGGTTGTGTTTTACCGGGCAGACATTGGTGATGCCCAGACAATAAGCAACCAGAGAGGCGGCACCGGATCCCCTGCCGCAGGTGCGTGGGCTTTGGGACACAATTTTTTGTACCACGAGAAAATAGGCGGAAAATCCCATGCGGGTGATGATGGTCAGTTCGTGTTCCAGTCGTTCCACCACTGCCTCGCCCAGTTCAGGCCCGTACCGTTTCCGGGCGCCGGCAAAGGCGGCGTGGCGCAGGCAGGTATCGGCGCTCCGCCCTTTTTCATCTTCCCAGGGGGGCATGACAAGGCCGAATGACGGGCCGGTAAAACGCAAATCATCGGCAAGCCGAGCGGTGTTCTCTACAGCTTCGGGAAGATGGGCGAACCGGCTGTGGTATGTGTCGGGTGTGGCCAGCCATGCATCGTGCGGTGCCAGTTCGTTGATGTCGAGTTGGGACAAGGATGTGTTTTCGTTGATGGCCCGAAGCAGGCGATGGGTAGTGAATCCATCCGGTTTTAAAAAGAAACTGCCCGGCGTGGCTACGAGGGGGATACTCAGCTTTCGGGCTGTCTTAATCAGCGGGTGGAAAGGGGAGGGTGGTTGCCTGTGAAGGGCTGCTGCGGTGTGAATACCGACTTGATGCCACTTGGTCAGCAACTTTACGTGGGAGGTCAGCACGAGCAGGCCGTCCCCCCGTTGAGGTAAGGTTTTCGCCAGATCGAAGGTCGGATCCCTGTGACGCTGTGTGATCAATCGACACAGGTTTGCATAGCCGGCGGTGTTTTTTACCAGGCAGACGGCACGGTATTTTTTATTCGGATCGGTGATCTCAGCCCCGACAATGGGCGCAAGACCTTCTTCTTTGCAGGCATGGAGAAATTTCCACAATCCGCTAAGGGTGTCCGTATCCGTGAGGGCTATACGGCTATATCCCATCTTTCGGGCAGCGCGGCAGATGGCCTCCGGTGAATCCGTGCCTTGCATAAGGGAGTAGTGGGAACGAAGGGTTAAAGGAATCATTGCAGGTTATACAAAAATTAGTCGACAGGCTATGTATCAATTAACTTCAATGAAATCTTCTCCACCAGGTCGGATCGGCCTCGTCCCCTTAACGGTTCTATCAACTCTTCATAAAAGGATTCTCTCCCACGAATGGTGATGGAAAAGCCATCTAACCATGACGGGTCCACGGAGTCTTCTTCAAAGGCGGTTGTCTGGTCCAATACGCCCAAAGCTTCCAACTCGAGCATGGTGCGCACGCATTTTTCACATCGGCCGCAGTTAAGCTTGTCCGGCACATTGGCCAGGCAGACACGAAAATGCTGGAAAGCGACATCCCATCCGGAAACGATGGTAAGCTTTTCCATTCGTGATAATCCAACATCCCGGTGGCGAATTTCAAGATCGCTGCTGCCGTATTCCGGGTCCAGCAAAGGATGGGAGCCGCAGGGGTGCAGGCTGGGGATGTCAAAAGAGGATGCCAGCCAGGCAAGATCGATGCGCGGTGCAAAGGCATGGACTGAAGCGGCCAGGACGGCTCCGAAAAAATAGTTAAGCCAAAGGTCGCGATTGTCGCACAAATGGCGGATGTTGGTGTAGACGGGGATAAGGTTCAGATTTGCATCCTCGGCAACTGGCGACATGGCAGCTTTTGCTCGTTCGAATACATGGTATTTGGCCCCTCGTTCCATAACTCCCCCGATATCGAAGCCATGAATCAAAAGCGCATCTTTTGGATATCCGGGGTGCGTTGGTGCATAATTGTCTTTGAGCAACTTTAACGCTGCCAAAGAGTCCATGCCACCTGATAAGAAAATAGATGCATGGCGTTTTGTCCCCTCATGAATAGCTGATCGGGTCAGTGGTGCGTCAATGGTCAATGGTAAAAATGCACCATCGGTCCAGTGATGCATGATGGCCATGACCGTTTCCAAACCCTCTTTGAGGCGGGGGCAAATGGCCTCATCCATGGCCATCCGTTTTTCCCCGAAGTACAAAGCGGGGATAATGCAACCAACGGTGAAGGCATTGGGGTTAGCGATGAAATCATGTGAGAAATCCGGTTCGGTTTCGATGAATATCTCTTTGGATGGTTGGTCGCAGTCTTCAAATTGAACCGTTGCCGAGGCCCGAATCAGCCCGTTGTGGTTTCGTTTATGTAGATTGAAGATTTTCAATGTTTGCTCTCGTAATATCGATTGCCGGCAAGGTCTATGATTCGTCCGGCAATATCAAATCCTGTTGCCGCCTCCAGTCCTTTAAACCCCGGCGAGTAGTTAACTTCTACGATGACCGGCCTGTTTTTAACGTCAATCATCATATCAATACCTGCCACATCACAGCCTACTGCCTTTGTCGCCTTGATGGCGATTTGCTGAAGCTCGGTGGAGAGATCAAACGGTCTAATGTCTGCGCCCAGATGAAAATTGGCACGAAACTCACCTTTGGTCGGCGTAAGTGTCACCGCAGCAATACATCTGTCGTCCACCACCACCACCCTGATGTCCCTTCGCTTTCCGGGAGGCAGATACTTTTGGATCATCACGCCTTCGCGCGGCTCAAATAAAGGAAGAATTTGCCGATTGACTTCATCAGAATCCATAATTCGCAGTACTCCTTTTCCCTGACGACCGCTTACCGATTTGGCAACAACAGGATAACCGCCCAAACGATCAACCGCATGAAAAATGCCCTGGGCATCGTTGACGAAAACAGTTTCAGGACTTGGGAGACCGGCGGCAGTGAGAGCCTGCTGTGTGAGAAATTTGTTGCTGGCTATGGTTATGGCTTGCACATCATTGACCAATAGCAATCCCATCATCTGGAATTGGCGGATCAGAGCCAGAGAAGTCTCACCAACCTGGGCGCCCTGCCTGGGAAGGACTACATCAGGCAGGTGTAGGGATTCTCTTGCTGTTACGGACAAGCGACCCGCTGTCATTTCCGGCCATAACCGATAGGGATGAACGAGAATCCCTTCATGGCCGGCTGAATGGATCGCTTCAAGCAACCGTTGATTGGGATGGTAGTATGAATCCCGAACGGTAATGATGCCCATACGAATACTCATGGGTCGATCATCCACTCCGGCATCCAGATGCCTACCGGTTTCCCGGCTTTCTACTGAAATAGGTGGCAATTTTGCGGCTCCGGTTTCGTTTGGCGATGATTTTGGTTGCTTTATTGTCCTCACCTATCACCGAAAAAATTCTGCGATCACCGGCCCGTTTCGTCAATCCTTCCAAAAGTTTGGTACCGATGCCCAAGCCTCGATACTCGGGACGTACGGAGGTGTACCCCCTTTCGACATAACCGGTGAGATCCAATCCCGATTGCCGTTGAACTGTATCAATATATGCCGGCCGGGGGTTTTTCAGGCTGGAGTTTCCTACAATTACACCTTTTTCCAGAACGTAGCCGATGAGATAGGCTCTTTCCAGGTTGAACCGAACATGGGTGGTCGCCACTGTTCCTCCTGCCGCCACCATGGCGCAAATTTCTTTCAGGTACCCTTCCGGCAGGTCATCCGGTGGGCAAAAATGATATTCCAGATCTTCGCCTATTTCGTACAGCCGATTATTCTGAACGTCCACCCTTGATCGCAAAAGCCAATTTTTCCCGTAGCCGGCAAGTAGAACCAGTCGATGGATAGGATCGTTTACCGACCACCACAAAGGTTGGCCGGGTAGCTGTGCCACCTGATGGTAGACGCCTTGGGTATTGCCGGCGGCACATTTGGTGCTGCCGGTGTTTTCCCATGAATGGATAATGTTCGGTTGAAGGGAGGCCAATCTTTCAAGCTTTCGCGCGG
>DAOWNV010000342.1 GCA_030642405.1 Desulfosarcina sp. | reverse complement strand
GCGGTTGCGCCTTTCTTTGCCGGGGCTGGCAATAGTCAATCAATTGTACACGGCGGCCATGGCCATGGGATGGGAAAATCTGGGAACCCAGGGGTTGTATCGAGTGTTGCAAACAATGAACAGCGTTATCAATGAATAACCGTGTATCTCACACACAAGGTATTCTCATCCAGTTGCCAAAATTTTTTCAGTGAAAGATTCATTTCAACGGCATCGGAAAAAATGGAAAGGCCCGTGCCAAAGGCATAAGGTGATATCGTTACAATTAATTCATCGATTAATCCTTTTGTGGCAAAAAGGGAGTTGATCGTTGCCCCTCCAACCACCACGGCTTCTTCATAACCCTGGGATGCCAAATCACTGATCACCTGCTCCGGAGGCGCATGCGTAAAGACCAGGTTATCCCTGTCAGAGTGGCGATCCGGATTTCGGGTCATAACCACGGTTTTTCTGCCGGAAAGGATGCGGCCGATAGTATCGAATGTCGTTGACCCCATAATCATCACTCCCGCTTTTCTCGTGACTTCGACGTACAGCTTTTTATCCGCTTTACCGGTCCAGTCAGGGTAATGGTCAGACGCCCTGGCTATCTTACCATCTACCGTAATGGCTACCATTAGGCTGACATGCATATGTTTGCGTCCTTTATCTATTAAGGTTCATATTGCTACTGTTCAAAATCGATTCAAACAGGTATACTATGTAGTCGTTAAAGGTGAAAGGCTTCAAAGCCGATATACCAGGTCGAAAAGCCACTGTAACGAAGAAAGGCATTCCATGAAAGTTGTATGTGAAAGCTGCGGTAAATTTTTCCAGCTTCCAGATGATCGTCTCCCTACCGGAAAAAAAGTTTCCTTCCCCTGCCCAAGTTGCAAATCCAAAATCACACTGGATCTGAGGGAAAAACCCATATCCATGGCAAAACAGCCTGAAACCCGATCCGTTGAGACCAAAGACAAAGTTGTATATACCCCCATTGCTGAAAAATCGTCAAAAGAGTTGGCAGGTGGTGATCTGAAAAAAAAGATCCTGAACAGCATCAAAGACCTGCCGCCCATGCCTAAAATTATTCAAAAAGCCAGGGAAGTGATGGGAAACCCAAAATCAGGGTTCAAAGAAATTTCGGAAGTCATCGAAACGGATCAGGCCATTGCCGCCAAAGTCCTCCAGGTTTCCAATTCCGCTTACTATGGATTGTCAGGGATGGTCTCTTCCATTCATCAGGCTGCCGTCGTACTGGGCCATAAGACACTCGAGCAGCTCATCACCATGGTATCAACGACCAGTCTGTTGGGAAGCCGTCTCAAAGGATACCGAATGGGATCCGGTTCTTTATGGAAACATTCATTGGCCGTGGCCCTTTGTTCACGCCTGATCGCCAACGACCGGGCACCGGCCCTTGAAAACGACGCATTTTCCGTCGGGTTGATCCACGATGCTGGAAAACTGGCATTAGATCGTTATATCCTTGAACGAAAAAACCAGGTGGATCAGGTGCTACAAACCGGAGTCACCTTTATAGAGGTGGAAAGGCAGGTGCTGGGCTTCGACCACACCGAACTGGCATCTGAGTTGTGCACCAAATGGAAGTTACCTGAAAATCATGTAAACGCCATGAGATTCCACCACGAACCAGGTGAGTCCGATGGCAATCAGCTCGCCTACATCGTTCATCTGGCCAATTATGTTGCTCAACAATGCAATTTGGGCAGCCGCAAGAAGGCGAACCCCTACGAATTGGATTCTGGAACAATGTCATTTTTATCGTTGGACGAAGAAGACCTTGAACGCTATATCGAATCTACCATCAAGTCCGTCGACCAAATCAGCCAAAGCATAGGCTAAGGATTGTTGATCTCTTTAGCTGCAATATAAGGAGTTGTTATTATGAGCATTACTGACAATAGGCTAGCAACAGGCGAATTTTCAAAAATCACAGGACTTTCCGTTTCAGCCATAACAAAGATGCTAAGGCAGGGAAAACTCTCCGGTGAAAAACAAAGTGGGAAATGGTCTATTTTTGAAAGTGAACTTAAAAACCACGTGGGTTCAGAAAAAAAACAAGCATCCGGGAAAGATACTTCAGCCAATAACAAAACACAGTCGGAATCAGAGTTTTACTCAGTTGAAAAATTTTCTCAGTTAACCTACCTTACCGAGAAAGGTGTTCGCCAATGGTTTAAAATGGGCCATCTTACCGGCAATATCAATTCCGATGGTCGGGTTATGGTGGATGCCGATAACCTCTCCTGCAAAAAATTGAAAAATTTACTCAGATAATTTAGACTGATAGCAAATCCAAGCAGAACTGAAATGACATTATCCGCAGTCGTTCTCATGAAAAACAGCTACCGAATTATTTTTTGTGGAAACAATTCACGGGCATGGTTCTTTATTCAGCAACCCTGCCATGCCCGCGGTTTCGACATTCCTTTCCGACTTCAAACAACACCTTGATCGATCATGGCGTTGACCACCTTGACGAAGCCGGCGATGTTTGCCCCGTTCATGTAATTGCCCGGCGTGCCGTACTGCTCGGCAGCCTCCAGACAAGTCAGGTGGATACTCTTCATGATCATTTTGAGTCGTTCATCCACCTCTTTCCTGGTCCAGGACAGGCGCATGCTGTTCTGGGTCATTTCCAGCCCCGATACGGATACTCCACCTGCGTTGGCGGCTTTCCCCGGTCCG
>DAOWNV010000116.1 GCA_030642405.1 Desulfosarcina sp. | reverse complement strand
TGCCAGATCCTGAACCCGCGAACGGCTATCAACGTATAATTTTCGACGTTCATCTTTTTCATCGTTAGCGATATCCCCGCTATTCGATAGGAACGGCTGTTTATTCCTGACACTGCATCAGACCTGGAATTAAATTGAAGTGTTTGTCTCTTGAAAAGAGTTTGTAACCATGCTGAAAAGCAACTGCCGCAATCCAAATATCGTTTGTTGGAATTGGTGTGCCCGCAACTCGGAGTGTATTGATAATTGATGCATAAAAATCAGCTGTTTCCACATCAATGGCGTGAACGACAACTCTTGGTGAATCCAGAAAAAAGTTCAGCTCTTCTCTGTTCTTAACTTCTTGAGAACCGCCTTTAAAACCAGAAAAAAGCTCCCCAACACTAATGGCTGTAAAGCCGATTATCTCAATTCTACTCAAAATACTGACAACATTGACAATACCTCTCATGGCCAATGAATAGATATTGGTATCGATTAATACCTTCTTCACTTCCAGAGCTCCGGATCAATTTGGCGCTCCCGGTTTATTTTGTCATTGATTGCTTTAAACTCATCATCGCGCCAGCTGCCGAACAGGTCGTCCAAATCGTCATATTCGCGTGAGTATTTCCTCTCCTTATTGAGTCCAAGGCTCGTCTTGAGAAGATCTATGATCAGTTGATTGACGCTTTTCCCTTGCGCGCCCGCAGTCGTTTTTAGCTTTTCAGCAACCTCGGCATCAACGCCCCGGATGGTGACTGTCTTCATGCCTCCCCCGATCTAAATTCAATTAATGATATCACTTTGCCACCAAATTATGCCATCGGTTGGACTTTGTCAACTCTCATCGGTGAAAAATCGAGGCATAGTCGAGAGGCCGGAGGTGGTTACCGAAGGTGTTACCACCAGTTATCATGATAATGTTATGAACAAATGGGAACAAAGGTTTATTGGCTAAGCTTGACACACCCACCGGTCCGAATCGATACGATACGATGATTTTGAAAGTAACCCATGTGGCGCTGTATATATCTTTTAGTGGGATCGGTAACGCCGACCCATTCACTTGATGCCAAAAACCGCGAACCCGATCGGTGGTCTGCTCCCGATCCACCCGGATATCAAGAATGGGCAATCTCTTCTGCAAACTCACCCGCCTTGGATTTGGCATCACCGTTATCAAATGGCGACCGGGTAAATATGGCCGTCGTAAAGGTCACATCGTTCGTGCGCCCCGTTTTTATAAGCGTTAAAACATTTGTCGGTTCTTTTTTCCCGTAACTTGAGGAAAACCAACCCAATAAGGGGTCGTCACGGCCTTGCACCACCTGAAAATCCCCGTCAAGCAGACGCATAAAAATGCGCGAACCGCCATTGTCAACGACATACCAGTTGCCTTTCCTTGATAAAACAGCATTCGGATGCAGATGAAAGTTAAGCTGAAAACAGTGAATGCCCGCTCCGATAAAGCGATCCTTGATCAGGAAATTTCCCTGGTCAAAGAATAACACGGACCGCTGGTGCCGGACGGGGGCCTTTAAGCGCATGTATCCATCATGTTCGGCATTGAAGAACAGATCACCGTCTTCCTTTTTATAAGTTGTAAGTCTTGAATTATAGGGTTTGCTCCAAATGAAACTGGTTTCTTGAATGGCTTGATCCTGACCGTCAATGGTCACGGTGTTGTGGGCCCGGGTGCCTTTGAAGTATCTCCGCCACTCCGGTACGCCGTTGTAACGATAGGTTCCGGGATCCACCAACAACGGATGCCCATTTTTAGACAAGGTGATCGAAAGAGCATCGGCATGCCCGTGGTTGTATAGCGGAGACATCCCCAACGGTCCGTGGTCGAAGGTAAATACCAGCTTGCCGCCTCTGATGACACTGTAACCAGAATGTTCAAACGTAATTCGGCTCTCCCTTAGTGGTTGCTCTTCACTGCAGGCCGGTTTTACACCGGGCGCAATGGCAAAACCGTTGTCACTATCGCCGATTGACGGGAAAGCGCCGTGCTCATCCTTAAATGCGTTTAAGAAGAACTCTCCTGCTGACAGTCTCTTTTTCCAATGGTGGACGGCACCAAGATTGTTCTTTTGAATGAAATCCATCGCCAGCCAGTAGAGATCCAGCACAAACCGATGGTAGTTGAGCGACTGCTCTGCAGGGCCACCGTCATCTAAAATCTGATGCGACAGTTCATCTGTCAGTAGGCGGATTCCGGTTTTTAACCAGCGGCTTCCTCCCTTGGTCCTCTTAAAGATGGCTCCGGCAAAGACAAGGCCAACTGCCTCGGTAATGGTATGGTTGCCTATAGAGGAATAAAGCGACAACCGCTTTGCGATCAACAATGCGTGCCGGTAAATCGCTTCCAAAATCCGATCATATTCGTCGGACGTAATGTTATCGAGCCGTTTGAGTGCATAGAAAAATACGGGTATGCGCAGGGCACACTCCATGGCCGACAGGTAGTGCTCGCCTTGCAAAAATGGGTTGGCTTTGATCCAATCAAGTATAAGGGTCTTGGCAACCTGTTTGGCCTCTAAGCAGTCAGGAGCTTCCGGAAAGTGATGCGCATAACTAATAAAGATCATCGCCTGTTGGAGGCGGGCCGGTTCCCACCGTATCCTGATATCGGTTTCTGCTGATGTCGGGTGTAGTTGCCACAGATTCAGTTGATCTTTCGAATCCATCGAAATATACAGATGATATGATTGATTGTTTTTTTCCGGGATCAGATCCGGCATCAGGAGTTTATCAATATCCACTTTTTCACTTTCAGGTGATTCTAAAAGGTGGCCACCCAGCTTTTTCGATAGTTTCAAATGATAGAACGCGAGGCTTTGTCGGATCCGATAGAAAAACTCGGGTAGCGAGGAATGTCGCAATCGCAGCAGGTAAAAATGTGGGCTGGCAGCCATGTTCACGCTCAGGATATTGGAAATTTTTTAGACAAACACTAAAATAAAGCAGGCAGGCTTATTTGAGAGAACAGATTACCCAATTTATGTGAAATACATTTTCTATTATTGACTCGGTGGCATTAATTTTTAACAAACCTGACCGCATCAGCGCATGTACTCGATGGCCCCGGCTGGGATGTGATGGAAATTTCATAATTTACCCCTGCGACAAAGGTATAGGAACCAAGGCTGTTCCACCCGCCACCGTTGATCTGCTGGTTAATGAAGATACTGTCCGTCCCCCCCCCATGTTCAATGGATACGGGAATGCCGGTGCTCCGAGAAGGATACTGCGTCCACCACATGGAAAATTGATAAGTTCCGGATGTCGAGGGGGTAAAGCTCCATGTATAGGTAGTACCGTCTCTGCTATAAACCGAAGTGGCTGCCCGGTCATCAGGATCAAAGGGATTAGTCGCTGATGATATGCTCCAGGTACCGGTAAAGGATGTCTCAGGATCACCATTATCGATAATGATGGTTTCATTGGTTACGTCTATATTGAAATTTTGTTCATCAACCCCCACCGGGTTGCTTGCCTGAATGGTTACGAGATGGCTGCCTTTCTGTCCTAAAGCCGGTACCCAGCTAATTTCACCTGTGGTTTTATCTATTGTCATGCCGGTCGGTGCAGACAGCAAGTTGTATGTGGGAGCTGGATTTCCTATGGCCACCGCCTGGTACGTATATTCGATGCCAGTGCTGGCGGATTCGATTGGCGTCGTATAGACAAAGGGCTCGAACGTGCTGCATATCGGCAGTAATCCAAGGAGTTCATCCATCCATGGGCCAGGCATTTTTAAATACCCCTGATTATTCGGATGCCACTTGTCCCACATGTCCATTGCATAGTCCAGAACGCTTTCCTGATTGACGATGACGATCTTGTCGCCTGCGGCAATCCTTGCCTCGGCCATGGCTTGAACATTGTCGTTGAAGACTGTCGTATCCGGGTGGTAGGGTTGGCGATTGATGATCCGTGCCAGAATAATCGCCACATTTATGCCGGTGTTGGCTTCATATCGATCTATCTCATCCAGAATGTCCTCTACATTTCCCGGATTGGTTGTGAAAGCGTTTGTACCGATATGGAGCAATATGATTTCGGCAGGATTTTCCACCAGCCAATTGTACACATTATCCGCAACCGAAGCGGCCGATATGCCGCCGATGCCCTGATGATTGATATCATACGGTGGCGCAACTATAAGGCCGTCTGTTCGGTTTCCAACAAAAGCAATATAATATCCGTCACTTAATAATTGTTGATGCAAAGGCGCCCGGTAACCTGCCATCAAATCAGAATGCGATGTCTCACCAAATCCGAGTGTAATAGAATCTCCAAAAGGCATAATCGCAACCGGGCTGCCGCAATCCCGCACAACCACAAGTGCTGTTGCATTATTGGACCAAGCACCTTGGTCATCCTGAACCCTAAAAAAGATCGTATGCGTCCCCAGTGACAATAAAATCGTGCTGAACATTTCCTGATCACTCAGCAGTCCGTCGATATCGGATTTCCACTCATAGGCCGCCACCGATCCATCATCATCGCTGCCGGTCCCCATGAAGATTATCTCGTCCCCCGGCAAAACGGCTGGGGGAGTGATGACGTCTATCGTTGCAACCGGCGAAAGATTGATGTCACTACCAGTGTATATAAATTTTACAGCATCAGCGCAGGTACTCGATGGCCCCGGCTGGGATGTGATGGTGATGTCATAGCTCATCCCCGCAGAAAAGGGATAGGAACCGAGGCTGTTCCACATGCCGCCATTGATCTGCTGGTTAATCAATATATTATCCGACCCCCCCGCATATTCAATTGATACGGGAATGCCGGTGCTCCTGGAAGGCCACGCTGTCCACCACATGGAAAATTGAAAATTCCCGGTAGTCGAGGGTGTAAAGGTCCATGTATAAGTACTACCGTCTCTGCTCCAGAGCGATGTCGCACCTGGATCGGCCGGATCCCAGGGATTCGACCCCCCGGACACACTCCAGGTGCCGGTAAACGAGGTCCCGGAATCGCCGTTGTCTATAATCCACTCAGTGAGCGTATCCTGTACGATCAAGGTGCGGGTAGCGGTTTCTGACGATTGACCATCGTTGTCGTAAACGGTGAAAGATATGGTATGGGTTCCAGGAGATAGTGGCGTTGCGGTGGTATAGTTTGCAAGGTCGCCAAGGTGCCCATCGATGTTCGAATCCCAGCTGTATCCGCTGATCGATCCGCCAAGATCGTCACCGTGGCCGGTGAATGTGATCAGCTCATCCGTGAGCGCCGGACTGGGCGTAATTGAATCGATTACAGCGACGGGCGTGACATTTTGCCCCGGCTGGAATAGAAACTGGACGGCATCGGCACACGTGCTGGTTGGGCCGGGTCGTGAAGTTATGGTAATATTGTAACTCACACCGGCCTCAAAAACGTAGGTGTACAACAGGTTCCATTGGCCCCCGTTCTGCTGTTGATTAATATAGATTCGATCCGTTCCCCCCCAATGCTGGATATCGACAGGGATGCTTGTGCTTCTGGAAGGCCAATCGGTCCACCACATCGACACATCGTGATATCCTGAATCCATGGGTGTGAAGGTCCATATATAAGTTGTCCCGTTCCTGCTCCACAATGAAACGGCTCCCGGGTCGGCCGGATCCCAGGGATTTGAGCCTCCGGAGTTACTCCAACCCCCTGTATATGCAGTTCCAGGGTCGCCGTTGTCGATGATATCGTCGGCAAAGGCGTGTGTCACCTGGAAACAGAACCATATTATCGATAAAAATAATATTATAATTACAGGTAACCGCATATAAATTTTCATTCTATTACTCCATCTTGCCCAGGAAAACCACCTGCCATAAAATGTAGCCTCTACTTTCTCGCATAATTTTCATTGTCTTGCCGGCGCTTATGACGCCTTTTAACAACCTGATAGGGTAGTTATTTTAAGATTTTTAAGCAATATATATTCCATACCTGACAACGAATCAATGCATTAGCTACTACCTATTGATATCTATACCTATTTAACTATCACCGATTTCCATGGTGTCTTACAGCTATTACAATAACTTCATAAATGGAAGGATCATTAGGCAATTGGCGTGCGATCGAAATCATCGCAACAGATAGCGTTTTCTGAAATCATCGAAATCGATCTCCCCAAGTCCCAGAATGTACATGAGCTCACCTGTATCGGAAAAATCGAGTCGTTCCTTTGGGTTGTAGTAGGCAAAAGCGGTTTTCCATATTTTTCCGAAAACCGGATGCTCGTTTGCGGCCTTCACGAATGCGTCGTTGCCGCCTTTGTTTTCCAGGTAGGTGTTTGCATCCCGAATCTTGATGTAGTTGGTATATTCCTTCGTATAAGATAGTGCTGCGTCTGTCGTTTTGTTCTCGTTCCAAATACTATGCTGCACGACATTGATCTGTTTGGCTGGATTAAGATCAGGAAACTGATTCTTGATTCTCCTTACGACATCTGCTGTGAGGTCTGACTGGCCCCCTTCTTTGACCCATACATCTCCACCGGCCTTCAAGACCTCGCTCCAACGACGTGTTAACTCGGTCACAACGCTTTCGCGATTCGTATGGCCCGCCAACCAACCCCCGCAGTCATTCCAAGCCGCATCCATGACATCGTCGGAGTACGTGTTAAAATGTCTTGCATTTTTTCCGTACGTCCCTGATACCACCACAACATGTGTTTTTATCCAATCAGCACCGAACATTGATTGCAAAATCGTTCTGTCAGCCGCTGCGCTTTGACCGTCGTCTTTGTCGGGTGCGTGGTCGTAGTGCAGAGACAGCAGGTCCTTTCCAGCCCTGAACTTCTTCAGGCCAATTCCATTAAATGCCTGCAGAGCGACGCAAAGGGCAACGAGCAGCACAAATCCAATGATTAGCTTCTTCATTTCCGTAACTCTTAAGTCAATGTCTTTACCCACAAAATAAGCGAATTTAGAGTTGCGGCCTAGCAAAGGTGGGCAACGCCCTCTTCGACCGTCATGTTTTCGTTTGGGAGATC
The DNA here is from genome assembly GCA_030642405.1 of Desulfosarcina sp. GTDB lineage: Bacteria > Desulfobacterota > Desulfobacteria > Desulfobacterales > Desulfosarcinaceae > Desulfosarcina. The sequence goes on along the minus strand of DAOWNV010000116.1, from coordinate 1,079 downwards.
GAAATAAAGGCGAGAACTATCCGGGTCCATTGTTCGTTGGCGAGTTCCATGGACAGTCTATACTAATTTTTGAGATAGCTTCAAAAAGTTCGCTGGCCGTTTTAACGTTTTTATGTGTTCAACTCTGATAGAATTCTATCCATATCGCCAAACTTTGGTGGGTCCCACCAAATATTACCTTCAATTATGAAGGAACCATTAGGGGTGACTGCAATATCCCATCCTATTGCTTGAATGGGAATGAATTTTCTTGCAGTAGAAATTGCCAAAGCGCAAACCTCATTCCAATTGGGAATCATAAAACCTGAGAAGAGAAAATCTGTATCGGGATGATTAGTTACCTTTTCTATACCATGAGGCTTGGATGACATGTAAATTGCAGATTGCAGCACACCTTTATCAAGATCTATTTGTGCAAGAAGGTTCCCGGTTCTTCCATAATTTTGGTTATCAACGATGTTTTCACCAATTATTGGTTTAAGGTAAGCGCAAATGATACGGCAATTACTATTTTTATCGATGTTTGTGATTACGCGTATGGTCTGCAAATAATCTGATTTGCTTAAATGACTAAAGTCGCTATGATTGCGCAATCGTTCTTGGATAACAAAGCAATTATAGATAGGATCAGCCATCATTCGATCATAAATTTCTCCAGGTTCTTTTGAAACATTTTTTCGTCATTATATTTTTCAATTTAATACAATCATTAACTAAATTTATCCCCAAATCCCCAATGGCTTCAATACCAGTTCCTAAAATTTTCGGTGCTAAAACTAAAAAAATACGATCAGCCATTTTTTCTTTTAAAAACGAAGTAAAAATCTGCGCGCCGCCTTCAACCATTACAGAACTCATTTTTGACCGGGCGATTTTTTTTAGCAAATCCGTAATAGAAACCCTTCCGTTTTTGTCCTTTTTTAATTGCCAGATATTTGCACCGCTACTTTTTACAAGAGCAATTTTTTGTAAATCGTCTGAAGTTGTGGCGACTATTGTTTGCTGAACAAATTCATCTGTGAGCAGTTGACAATTTAAAGGAATTCTCAGGCCGCTGTCCAACACGATGCGGACAGGGT
>DAOWNV010000068.1 GCA_030642405.1 Desulfosarcina sp. | reverse complement strand
ACCGGTGTGCCCCACCATATCCATGTTGGCGAAATTGAGGACTATAAAATCGTATTTGCCGGTATCCAATCGTGCGATGACTTCGTCAGCCACCTGAAAAGCACTCATCTCCGGCTTCAGATCATATGTCGCAACATCCCTTGGCGATGGGATCATGCAACGTTCTTCATTTTCAAATGGCGATTCTTCCCCGCCGTTGAAAAAATAGGTGACATGGGCATATTTTTCGGTTTCTGCGATACGCAATTGACAAAGGCCCTTTTTGCTTAAAACATCTCCAAGAATGTTGTCGAGATGAACGGGTTCGAAAGCTATGGGAAGGCCGAAATCTTCATTGTAAAGTGTCATGGTCGTAAAACAGGAAAGGTCGGGTACAACCCGACGCTGAAATCCTTCAAAGCTATTTTCTGTAAAGGCTCTGGTAATTTCTCTTGCACGGTCTGCCCGAAAGTTGAAAAAGATGATCCCGTCACCATCGGCCACCGTTGCTAAAGGATCGCCGCTATCGTCAACCATAACAACCGGTTTAACAAATTCATCGGTCTCACCACGCTCGTATGCGGAAATCACAGCCTTCACCGGATCTGTCTCCGGTGTGCCGATCCCTTCGGTATAGAGCCGGTAGGCCTGCTTTACCCTCTCCCATCGTTTATCCCTGTCCATTGCATAGTAGCGCCCGCAGATAGATGCAATGGAACCGTTGCCCGTCTTATGTATCCAATCCTGTAAATTTTCTAAATAGCCAACGCCACTATCCGGCGGCGTATCCCTGCCATCAAGGATGCAATGCACAAATACGTTTGATATGCCTTTTTCTCCGACCATATCCAATAAGGCAAGAAGATGGGTGAGCTGGCTGTGAACACCCCCGTCGGAAACAAGCCCAATGAGATGCAGCGCATTTTTACTCCCGGCAACCGATTCCATAATCAGGCTCAGCTGTTTATTTTTAAAAAAGGAGTTGTCTTCAATGGCCTTGTCGATGCGTATAAGATCCTGATAGACGACACGTCCGGCACCTATGTTCATGTGTCCCACCTCGCTGTTCCCCATAATCCCTGAAGGCAGGCCTACATCCTGCCCGGAGCATAGAAGGCGTGTAGAGGGATAGGTCGATTGAAGTCGATCTAAACAAGGTGTATCGGCAACCAGAACGGCATTGGTGGGCTCGTCGGCCCCGATCCCCCATCCGTCAAGAATGATCAGCATGTGGGTCTTTCTCTACATATTTTACTCCATTATCATGTGTAACGTAGTTACTGTTTAGAACGTTTCCGTTCAGCCAGGTACTAACACTACTCGATAAAAACCGACTCATCCACATCTTGCATATCATCATCCGTCGGATAATTTTCCTGCTCCATGCTTTCTGTCCGTATCCGCCGGGCATCCGACCATAGCCCCTCCAGATTATAAAACCGTCGGGTCTCTTCAAAAAAAACATGAATAACCACGTGACCATAATCCATAAGCACCCAGTGACCCTCTTTGAGCCCCTCGACGCTCAAGGCTAAGATACCCTGTTCTTTCAGCTCCGATTGAATGTGCTCGGCGATGGCACTGACCTGGCGGTTGGATGTTCCGTGGCAAATCAGAAAAGCATCCGCCACGCTAGTGAGGTTGCAGATATCCAGCAAAACAAGGTTTACGGCTTTTCTTCCCAGGGCCGCCTTGACATAAATATCCAGTTCAGCATCATTTGTTTGGGTCATCGATACAATTCCTTTTTTTCAATATAAGCGTCGACAGCCGATGGCACAAGGTCGGCAATGTTTTTTCCCTCACCGATTCGCTGACGGATCTGGTTGGAAGAGATGTCCACCGGGGGGACAGACAGCAGGTGGATCGTACTTCCACTACCGTTTTGCCAGTTCGATTGTGATGGATCATATCGAAAATCTGCCGATAGCCGGGAACAAATGTAACGGTCCAGACGGGAAAGTTCGTCTTCAGCCGTCCCATTTGCCTCAAGGCACCGGGTCACAATCACCGGCTGAATCCATGTCAGCAGCCGCCGATAGCTTTTCCAGGTATGAATATCTAAAAAAGCATCCATGCCCATAGGCAAAAACAGGTTTGCATCGTGGCCAAACAAGGTCCTGAAATGGTCAACGGTGTCGATGGTGTAGGAGGGACCTCTACGCTTTATTTCAACATCGGACAGATGGTAGCGAGCATCATCGGGCAGTGCCAGTTTGATCATGCCTACCCGTTGGGTGGATGGAGCGAGAAAGGTTGGATGTTTGTGTGGCGGCAACAGACATGGAATAATATACAATCTGTCCAGGGCAAAATCTTTGAGAACCCTTTGGGCCACCATCAGATGCCCGTTATGAATCGGATTAAAGGTACCACCGAAAAGCCCTAACTGCATGGACACGAAAGTTACTCCCTGATCTGCCCTTCCCCTAAGACGACAAATTTTTGGGTGGTCAATTCCCCAAGTCCCATGGGGCCATAGGCATGAAGTTTAGAGGTACTGATCCCGATTTCGGCACCTAATCCCAATTGCCCACCGTCGTTAAAACGGGTGGAGGTATTCACCAGCACCGCTGAAGCATCCACTTCCCGAACAAACCGGTTGGCCCTGTCGAAGTCCCTGGTAACGATCGATTCCGTATGATTCGAACCATAACGTTCGATATGGACCATGGCTTCTTCCATATTTGAAACAACCTTTACGGCCAAAATCAGGTCCACATATTCTTCGGGCCAATCGGAATCCGTGGCAGGGGTGATGTTACCAAGGATTGCACAGGTTTTCCGGCATCCACGAAGTTCAACACCGGCTGCCTGCAGTTGTTTTGCCATGCCCGGCAGGAACCTTTGAGCCAGATTTTCATGAACAAGCAAGGTCTCCATGGCATTGCATACCCCCGGCCGCTGAACCTTGGCGTTAAAACAGATGGACTGCGCCATAGATAGATCCGCCGAGTCGTCAACATAAACGTGACAGACCCCTTTGTAGTGTTTCAGCACAGGAATTGTTGAATTCTCTACAACAAACCGGATCAACCCTTCACCACCACGTGGGATGATCAGATCCACGTACTCTTCCTGGGCCAAAAGCGCATTGATGGCTGACCGGTCCGTTGTGGGAATCACCTGAGCCGCGCTTGCGGGCAATCCCACTTTTTCCATCGCCTGACCAATAATTTCGGAAAGGGCCTGATTAGAATGCAGCGCCTCTGATCCGCCCCGTAAAATAACCGCGTTTCCTGATTTTAGACATAGCCCTGCAGCGTCGATGGTAACGTTCGGCCTTGACTCATAGATAATACCGATCACACCCAGAGGGATACGCATTTTTGATACCCTCAACCCGTTTGGCCGTACCCGAGTCTCACCCATGGTTCCAATGGGGTCTTCATAGGAAGCCACCTCCCGCAGACCCTTGGACATTGAATCAATGGTCTTTTCCGAAATGGTCAACCGATCCACCATGGCGCTGGAAAGGCCCGCCTTTCTCGCCCCTTCCAAATCTTTCCGGTTTTCATCAAATATCCAATCCGCCTTTTGCTCCAACAACTCGGCCATGGTTGTCAGGGCTCTGTTCTTCTGTGCGGTATCGCACCTGCCCATCACACCGGCAGCTTTTTTGGCATCTACGGCAATTTTTTTGATAATTTGATTAATGTCCATCAGTTTCCCCTGTAATCACCAGATTGTCCCGGTGAATAACTTCATCATAGGTTTTCTGACCCAATTGGCTCTTGATCCGGCTGGTTTTGAGTCCCCTGATAATGCGAATCTCGTTGGCATTGTAGTTGACCAACCCGTTTCCGATCAACCGGCCTCCCTTTGCGATAACGGCCACCGCCGCCCCAACTGGAAATTTGCCTTGGACATCAACAATACCACTGGGCAAAAGGCTTTTTCCATTGTTCAGCAATGCTTTGGCAGCCCCATCATCGACGGATATGGTCCCTTGAGTGTTGACCGTGTATCCGATCCAGCATTTTTTACGGTTGAGTTTGTTTGCCTTGGGTTCAAAAAAGGTACCAATGGCCTCCCCGGCTACCAGCTCCGTTAAGACGTTTGGCCGCATCCCGGCGGCAATCACCATGGGAATACCCGAAGCTGTGACCTTGCGGGCGGCTTTGATTTTGCTGAGCATCCCCCCGGTTCCCAGGGCACCGGGGATATCTCCTGCAACTTTTTCGATGTGCTTGCTATAGGTGGCCACCTTTGGAATCAGTTTCGCATCCGGATAGACCCTGGGGTCTTTGTCGTACAAGCCATCGATATCTGTGAGATTATAAAAAATGTCGGCATCAAGCAACAGAGCGATCATGGCTGCCAGATTGTCGTTGTCGCCTAGCTTGATCTCTTCCACCATAATGGTGTCGTTTTCATTAATTATGGGGATAACTTGCCATTCAAGCAATGTATTAAGGGTGTTCCTGGCATTTAGGTAACGTTTTCGACTGGTCAGGTCGTCGCTTGTAAGAAGAATCTGTGCCACTTTTCGGTCAAACCGTGAAAAAGCCTCTTCCCATTCCTGGATCAGACCAGCCTGGCCAACAGCTGCGATGGCCTGGCGCTTGGGAATGGCCTCGGGCCTTTTGGGAAAACCCATTTTTTTCATACCAGAAGCCATGGCGCCGGAAGAAACAAGAATGATCTGTTTGCCACTATTCAGCAAATGGCAAATCTGACTACTTATAGAGGCAATAGCATCCAGATGGAGGCCACCATGGGAGGTCAATACGTTGCTTCCCACTTTGACCACAGCCCGGTGAACGAGGTTACGCACCTTCTTCGGATTCCTCTTTATCCAATCGATCCAGCAAATCGCATAAAACCATTGTTAGTTGATCTAGCCCGGAACCCCCGGCTGCTGAAATCTTCAACATATCGTCTTTGCCGTAAGCCTGGGTGAAAAAGGTTGCAGCATCTTGGGCCCAACCCACATCCATTTTGTTCAACACCAGAAGTTGGGGTTTGTCAGCCAATGCCGGACTATATTCACGCAATTCCCGGTTGATAGTATGGAAGTCTTTAAGCGGGTCGTCCGGATCAACGGCGGCAACATCTACCAGATGAACCAACACCCGTGTCCGTTCCACATGTCGAAGAAAACGGATACCCAGACCGGTGCCCTTGTGTGCCCCTTCGATCAGTCCAGGGATATCTGCAACGATGAAAGGTTCCCTGCGATGGGTTTGAACCACACCAAGGTTAGGTGTAAGTGTGGTAAAAGGATAGTCGGCAATCTTTGGCCTTGCCGACGACATGGCGGATACAAGTGTCGACTTGCCGGCATTGGGAAGCCCCACAAGCCCAACATCGGCTAACAATTTCAATTCCAACCGTAAATTCAATATTTGCCCCAGTTCACCGGGTTGGGCAAAACGGGGGGTCCGGTTGGTAGAAGACTTGAACCGCGCATTTCCCAATCCACCGCGGCCACCTTGTACAACAACAAAGACCTCGCCGGGGTCGACGAGGTCTTTCAGTAGGGTTTCTGAGTCTACATTATAAACAAGGGTACCAAGGGGAAGATCAATGGCTAAAGGTTCACCACATTTTCCGGTGCGGTTGTTTCCTGAGCCACCGCCTCCGTTTTTGGACTTGTACAGTTTTTTGAATTGAAGATGGTAGAGGGTACGCTTTGTCGTGGTCGTTTGTAAAACGACGTCCCCACCGCGCCCTCCGTCACCCCCATCCGGTCCTCCCCTGGGGATGTATTTCTCACGCCGAAAGCTGACACATCCGGCACCACCATTTCCAGACTGTACTGAAATACATGCTTCGTCAATGAATTTCACGCTGCATAGACGCTGACCTGTTTACGATCCCGGCCTTTTCTTTCGTAGGTGACGACACCATCGATCAGAGCAAACAGGGTATAATCTTTTCCAAGTCCCACATTGACACCAGGATGAATCCTGGTGCCAACCTGACGTACAAGAATATTGCCTGCCAGGACCGGCTGGCCGCCATAGCGTTTGATTCCCCGACGCTGGGCGTTACTGTCACGGCCGTTTTTTGAACTACCGGCTGCTTTCTTATGTGCCATTTTTTTCTCCTAATGATTACAGAATTACACCTCAATACGGTCAATGCGAACAGCGGTGAATAGCTGGCGGTGACCCTGTTTTCTGCGATAACGTTTTCTGCGTTTGTATTTGAAGACGATAACCTTTTTGCTCTTTCCCTGAGCCACAATCTGCCCGTGAACCGTTACGCCGTCCACCTCAGGCTGACCGATCTTGACATCTTCACCGTTGGAAAATATAAGGACCTTGTCGAAGGCCACCTGAGATCCAACATCACCTACCAGCTTCTCGACTCTCAAGATGTCACCTTCCTCAACTCTATATTGCTTTCCGCCTGTAGCGACCACTGCGTACATGTTTTTCTCCTCCCGTCAAAACAAAACACTTATTTCTAAATTCGAAAAATAAGAAATATCAACCTTATGGATTAATTTGTCAACAAAAAACTGACCGGCATAGACAACCCATTGTTAATCCGTATACTTTGTGTCTATGATGGCAATTCAATGGGGAAAAGAATAGTGGACAGCCAATATAGACAAGTTACCATCATTGAAAATGGACAGGCAAGATCCGAGTCCCTTGGCCTCATTGGCGAGGAACCACTTTCCATACGAATTCAGGGTTTACCCTATGCTGTTATCATGCGTACTCCCGGCCACGAAAAAGAACATGTGGCCGGCTTCTGCCTCAGTGAAGGCATCGTGAACACCACCGCCGACATGGTCAATATCGCCTTTTGCAACGGTGATGAGACCAATGTTATTACGGTTACCCTCACTCCGGAACGGCGGAGCCGAATTGCCCGTCATCTCGATCGCCGAACATATATCAGCCAGACATCTTGTGGAATCTGCGGAAAATCCATCGTGGCGGATCTGAAACAAGCGCTTTCGCCTATGACGGATGTAGAACCGCTTGACAGTGATAGCTCTCTGGATTGTCTGATACGTCTGAGCTACCACCAGCCCTTACGGGGAAAAACAAGAGCTGCCCACGGTGCCGTTATCTACGATCATGAACTTAACCGTTTGTCTTCGGCCGAAGACGTCGGCCGTCACAATGCCTTGGACAAGGCCATCGGTAAGCTCTTTCTGAATAAAGAATTGAACAAGGCACGGCTGTTGACCCTTAGTTCACGAATGAGTTACGAAATGGTCCAAAAAGCGGCACGGGCAAAGATACCAGTTGTCCTGGCACTTTCAAGACCTACAGCACTGGCAACAGAGCTTGCTGAATCCCTTAATATGACGCTGGCATCGCTGGAAAACAAAAACGACCTGTATATTTACTGCAACCCTCAACACTTGACAAAGTAGTGCCCATACAGATAGGAGTATCGCTATTTTTCAAAAGTAAGTAGTATACGCCAGTTTCATAATTGAGACTGCAACAACAAACATGAAAAACCCACGTACAAACCCAGTTCCTTTTTGGATCACCAATCGGGAACCGATAAAAGCGCCTATCATCTGCCCAGCTCCCATCATCAACCCCGCAGAAATCACTACTTGATTACCGATAAAAAAGACCGTCAATGCTACAAGGTTACTGGTAAAATTGAAAACTTTTGTATGGGCGGTCGCCTTTTTCATATTGATCCCTAAACATACAACCAAGGCGATGGTCCAAAATGAACCGGTTCCAGGCCCGAAAAAACCATCATAAAAGCCAAATACGAACCCCGCACAACTGAAAAATATAGGAGCCGCTATGGATGATCTTTGATCCAGTTTCCCCAAATCCGGGGACAACAACGTGTAAAAAAAGACGGCAACCAACAAAATTAAAATCGTGTTTTGAAGAAAATCAGGTGAAATGATTTGAACAGTCAATGTTCCCGTCAGAGCCCCGAAAAAGGTGAAACCGATTCCGACAGGGATTTCACTCAAGTCCACCAATCCCTTTCGTGTATAATTGACGGCGGCCGTAAAACTACCGAAAGTTCCCTGGAGTTTGTTGGTACCTAAGGCCATATGGGGAGGCATGCCGGTTGCGAGAAGCACCGGGAGAGAAACGATCCCACCACCGCCGGCAATTGCGTCCACGAAACCGGCAAACAGACCGGCCATCCATAAAACCAATAAAGAAGAAAAGGATAAGGGGTCCATAATCTCTATACTGCCTCTTTTTCATTGACCGTTTCGTAAAAGACGGGTTCTTAAAAGAATCCTGCCTGATTATCAATCACAATCCTTAGGTGCCACGACTGGTCTTGAACTCCAATTGGAAAAAAGGTAGAGGGATAAATAAAGGAGTTCGAACCATGTTGTCACTAAATGAGCTGTAGACAACTGAGCATAGTGAAAGCCGAGCGTCAAATACTGGGCATCGATCCTATAAATACAAATTATGATTTTAGAAAAGGTTACCAATGACTCCCTATGAACTGGCCAAACTGATACATGTGGAACTGTCGCCCACCGCTCCAAGACTTTCGACAGCAATTAACCGCGCACTTGTTGACATTGGAGAGGGATCGGCCCTCGTTGGGTTGGGCCCAGGCACCCATGAAAGTGATGAGGTTTCCTTTCAGGAAGCTGAAACGATTAGCGGATCTACCGGTGAAACCGAAGGTGTTTTGGCAAAAATTCACGAAATGATGTGGAAGCTCGAAGAGCACTCTTCCTGGAAAGTTATTATTGATAAAAAGCCTGGAAACCGAAATCAACCCCTTGAACTGCTTTATACGCTTGTAAGAACAAAGAAAACACTTTAGCATTGGCTCAAAATGATACGAGGCGGTCAAAAGACCGCCTCGCTGACAGAAGAAAAAGAATGAAAAAGAGGAGGTGATACGTTACAGCGACAATCCCCCGATGTGCCGCTGTAAAACAGGTATCGGCACTATTTTTCTCCAACTTTAGTTTTTTTTAAAAAAATAATCTCATCCCTTGCTCGTTTCCCATTGTCAGGCTTTTTTGTAATTGGGGCCATCCCCCCCTTCCGGACAGGTCCATGTGATATTGTGAAAAGGATCTTTAATATCGCAAGTTTTGCAATGCAGGCAGTTGGCAAAATTCAGTCTGATACCGCTGATGCCGGTTCCCTCTTTACGTGGTTCCATTTCATAGACATCTCCGGGACAAAACCGCGTGCAGGGACACCCGTATTCCAAATAGCAATGTTCCACGCAAACCCGTTGATCATGGATATGGATGTGGCTGGGTTGATCCTCCCGATGAAGGGTGCCGGACAAATAGACACCGGTAAGCTTATCCACCATCGACGGATCTTTTGCAACAGGATGGCCCTTCTCCCTGGCCGGCTTTTCTACGGCCGGTTCTCCTTTTCCGGGTATTAGTGTATCGGCATCAGCCACCGAAGGAAGACGATCGACAAGCCCCCTGCCTTTGGTAAAGTGTTGAGCGGCCAGGTGAATCCATTTAGCAGGCCCCTTCATGGCCAGACCCTGGGCAAAATTCCTTCCTTCCCGAAGTTCATCGCCTGCCCAGCTGTTATTCAATCGCTGGCTGTATCGTGTCAGGAATCCACCGGAAACATTACCTGAAGCTATGGCATCAGTGATGGTTTCGGCAGCCAGCATACCCGACTTAATGGCAATGTGAATACCTTTAATGGCCGGTGTGCTGTGCATGGCAGCACCGTTGCCGGTAAACAGAGCACCACCAACGGAAAGGTGCGGCATGGTAAACCAACCTCCGGTGGAGACCGCTCGGGCGCCTTGCTCCATCACCTTGCCTCCCCGAATGACCTGTTGAATCATCGGATGCCTCTTGAAAGCCATGAAGGTGTCGTAAAGGTCGAAAAAAGGATTGTCGTATCCCAACGCCACCAGGAATCCCAGTGCAATTTGATTGTCCGCCATCTCATAGATAAAGCCACCCCCCGGCGTATCCAGTCCCAAGGGAAAACCCATGGTATGGATGTCGTTGAAGGGTCTGCCGGAAAAAAAATTGTTATCGGGAAGCTGGATCACCTCTTTGATTCCCGTCTCGAACACTTCGGGCAGGCGCCCCGACCGAATGGGCAATTTTTCCGACAACGACTTCATGAGACTGCCCCGGGCCCCCTCTCCAAGAACGGTAACTTTGGCTAATAGGTCTATTCCCGGTTCGAAATTAGACTTGGGCTTACCGTCTTTGTCCAACCCCTTTTCCCCGGTTCGTACTCCCTTTACTGTGACGCCGTCATCGGCCAATAGAATCTCTTTTCCGTCAAACCCGGGAAAAATGTTGACACCCAGGGCTTCGGCCTTCTCTCCCATCCACCGGCATACCCTGGAAAGGCTGACGATGGGAAATCCGGTGTTATGCATCGGGCTGGGAACCATTGGAATTTTGAATCCTCGCTTTTTCGTCAGAAAGAAAAAGCCGTCACCGCGAACGGTTCTCTCGATGGGAAACCCCAGTTGCTCGTAATCCGGGTATAGTTCCGCGATGGCCACTGGATTCATCACGGCACCACTGATGGCATGGGAGCCGATGGCGGCACCTTTATCGATCAGCGCCACTTCCAGCTCCATATTTTTTTCAGCAGCCAATTGCATCAAACGGATGGCCCCTGCCAGGTTTGCCGGACCACCTCCAATAAAAAGAACATCAAATTCAATGGATTCATGTGAGGTCATAGGATTTCCTTTTACTTTGGTTTCAGGTTACTCCAAAGGCAACGGTGCGTCCTCGTATAGAGCCCGATATCAGATGGATGACAAATGTCAAAGCAAAAATTGTAGACCAATACCACATGTTCTCATTGGGGTTGTTAAAAAGCATGTTCCATGGTATTCGCCGGTTCAGTTCGTAAATCAGATTTTCACCATCTACATCTGATACATTTGATAATTTTACTTGGTTAATGCACGTTGCATGGTATCGGGATGTT
>DAOWNV010000239.1 GCA_030642405.1 Desulfosarcina sp. | reverse complement strand
TCACAGGAGATGAAATCACAGTGCCGTCACTGCCCGGCCTATCAACGATACGTCATTTTTCCGGTCGTTTTCCGCTGGGGAACCCCTGTGTTCAATTATACAGCACCAAAACAGGGCCGGAACAAAACAGGTCATGGTTTATCGACGGACAGGATGTAACACTGCTTGGAGAATTTTTCCGGACCGGCCGATATCCCGTGGGACGAATCATGGTGGTCGGAGGGAGCCTTGCTTCAAAATGCGGTCATGTCTCCACCCGGGCCGGCGTGCCGCTTCGACTGTTATGTGATTGTGAGGCTGAAAGCAAAATGAACGCCCGATACATTGTTGGTGGCGTCTTTACCGGATTTCGAGCAGTCCCCGATAGCTTCATGGGCTTTTACCAGAACGCGTTGAATCTGATCGATGATGGTGACCGGGAAGAACCGTTCGGGTTTATCCGTCCCGGTTATGGAAAACCCAGCTATTCGAAAGCATTTCTGTCAGCCTTTCGCCGCAAGCCCTTTCCAATGGATTGCGGTCAGCATGGTGAGCTCCGAGCCTGTGTCAACTGCGGTACATGTGCCAAGGTCTGCCCGGTTGACATTTTACCCCAATTCACCATGAAATGCCTGGTGGCGGACGAAGTGGAAGAAGCATTGTCCCATGGCTTGCTGGATTGCGCCGAGTGCGGCTTGTGCACGTACACCTGCCCATCAAAAATTGAGTTGTGTAGCTTTCTGAAGGTGGCCAAGGCCAGGTATTACAAGGAAATCGCCTGATAATCAAAAAAATTAGGTATACTCCAAAATGGTTAGAATGCTTAAAAAACTGTTCAACACCACCCGACCACACTTTGAATCCGGTGGAAAACTGGAAAAACTTCATCCTCTTTTCGATGCGATCGAAACAGTGGCCTTTGCACCGGCGCTGACCACAAAGGCAGACACCCATGTCCGTGATAGCCTGGACTTAAAACGGTTCATGACTTTTGTAATCCTTTCTCTGATGCCGCCCTTTTTCTACGGTATCTACAATACCGGATGTCAGACCGGTTTGGCATCAGGCCTGGATATGGGGTTTGTCCCAGTCATGCTCAGGGGGGCATGGGTGGTTATGCCCATGCTCATGGTTTCCTATTCTGTAGGGCTTTTTTGGGAAATCCTTTTTGCCTCGGTGCGTAGGCATAAAATCAGTGAGGGTTTTTTGGTTACCGGCCTGCTTTTCCCCATGACGCTGCCGCCGACAACGCCCTTGTGGCAGATAGCCGTAGGAATCTCCTTCGGGGTGGTCATCGGCAAGGAAATTTTTGGGGGTACAGGAAGAAACATTCTCAACCCGGCGCTAACAGCCAGAGCGTTTCTCTTTTTCGCCTATCCGGCCAATATGTCCGGTGACAGGGTCTGGACAGTCGTCCGGAATACAGGCAGCCAGGCCGTGGACGCGGTAACGGCGGCCACTCCGTTGGCCCTGGCTCCCCTGGCCGCATCCGGTGAAGCGATGTCCAAAATTCTGACCGATGCCGGTTATACCTTCCAGCGTTTGTTCATAGGATATCTGCCGGGCAGCATCGGAGAAACATCCGCTCTGATGATTCTGATGGGAGCTGCATTTCTTTTGATCACCGGGGTCGCCAATTATCGGATCATGATTGGCGGGGTTCTCGGTGTCTTAGCAGTGGCATACCCCGGGTATCTGATCAACCTTTCCTCCGGAGGAGAAGCCGCTTCCATGTTTTCCGTCCATCCGACCTGGCACCTGGTGATGGGCAGCTTTGCCTTTGGTATTGTTTACATGGCAACAGATCCTGTATCTGCACCGGGGATGAATCTTTCGCGATGGATTTATGGGTTTGCAATTGGTGCCCTGACCGTGATGATTCGTGTGTTCAATCCGGCCTATCCGGAAGGGGTGATGCTTTCCATTTTGTTCATGAACCTTTTTGCACCGCTGATCGACCATTTCGTTATCAAAGTCCGGTTGGGAAAAAGGATCCCCAATGTCTGATCAACTTAAATCCATTGTTTTTACCGCCATTGTTGCTTTAGTTTGCAGCCTTTTGTTAACCGGAGCCTCCTCCGGTCTCAAGGCGCGAAAGCTGCGAAATATTGCCGTGGACCGACAGAAAAACATTCTGCAATCCGTAGGATTGATTGATCCCATACAGAAACCGGACCCCACGCAAATTGAACAGCTTTATCAGAACAATATTCAGTGTTACGGGGTAGATGGTGCGAACAGGATCGTGGCGGATGGCTCTGAAAAAAATCTCCTTCCGGTCTGTTTTTATGTCAAAGAAGGCGAACCGGCGGCGTATATCCTTCCAGTTGTTTCGCGTGGACTGTGGGGCAAAATTCGAGGATACATGGCCATTAAAAATGACGGAAAAACCATAACCGGGTTTTCTGTCTATAGTCACAATGAGACTCCGGGCCTGGGTGGAGAAATCGAAAAACCCTGGTTTCAGGAAAATTTCGTTGGTAAGCAAATTCTTGATCAATTAGGTGCGTTCGCAGCCGTAGGCATTGCCAAAGGCAAGGTGGCGGAGGTTATTCAATCTGATCACCAGGCCAATTATGTGGACGGTATATCCGGTGCCACGCTCACCGGAAAATTTCTTACCGGGGGTCTAAAAGCGGTATTATATGAATATGAAGGACTCTCCGAACAATTTCGAAAGGGGCCTGTGACCCTGCCGAATTAGACAGCATCGTTTACGGTTTAGGGTTCAAAGATTGCTGTTGAAAACGTAACAACGGAATATTTTATATGAAAATGACACAATCACCAACATTCAAGGCGTTTTCGGAACCGTTGGTCAAAAACAATCCGGTGTTCATCCAAAGCCTGGGCATTTGTTCGGCACTGGCGGTCACCGTCCAGCTAAAAACAGCCATTGTCATGGCTCTTGCCATGACTTCTGTTACCGCTTTTTCCAACCTGACCATCTCTGCCATGCGTAATGTGATTCCCCGAAATGTGAGGATGATCGTGGAATTGTCAGTTATCGCTTCGCTGGTGATTCTTGCCGATGAAATTCTGCGGGCATACTTTTACGACATCAGCAAACAGCTCTCTGTTTTTGTCGGATTGATCATTACCAATTGCATCGTTATGGGTCGGGCGGAAACCTACGCTCTTGGGAATCCACCCATACGATCGTTTATGGATGGATTGGGCAATGGCGCCGGGTACGGTTTGGTACTGGTGACCGTGGCGTTTATCAGAGAACTCTTCGGCGCCGGGAAGCTATTGGGTTTTCCTGTGGTCCCGCAGTTTTTTTACGATCATGGGTATATGAACATGGGGTTCATGCAGTTGGCACCGGCGGCGTTTATTATTATCGGCCTTTTGGTTTGGCTGCAAAAAAGTATAGTTAAGGGCTGAAGACGTTTAGCACAAGGTTGAAATCATCGTGGTTGGCCGGTGGCGGTCGGAGACATAAGTTATGGAAAACCTGATAGGACTGTTTCTCAACTCGGTATTCGTCGGCAATATCCTTCTCTCCTATTTTCTGGGAATGTGCTCATTTGTTGCGGTGTCCAAAAACATGGATACCGCCATTGGACTGGGGTTTGCCGTGGTGTTCGTGCTCTCCATCACTGCGCCGGTCAACTGGCTGGTGTTCAAATATCTGCTTTCTCCAGGTGCTTTGCGCTGGGTCGGATTAGAATCAGTCGACTTGAGTTTTTTGAAATTTATCACATTTATTGCTGTGATCGCCGCCATAGTGCAAATGGTGGAGATGGTGATCGACCGTTATTCACCGACGCTCTATATGGCATTGGGCGTCTTTTTGCCACTGATTGCCGTCAATTGTGCCATCCTGGGTGCTTCGTTGTTCATGGTGGAACGCAATTATTCCTTTATTGAAACCATCATCTTCGGTTTCGGCTCCGGTGTCGGCTGGCTCATGGCCATTGCCTCCATGGCTGCCATTCGGATCAAGATGCGATACGCGAACGTGCCTGCCGGGCTTGAAGGTTTTGGTATCACAATGATCATGACTGGGTTGATGGCCATGGGGTTTATGCTGTTTTCCGGCATCACGTTGTAAGGAGGGGATGTCTTGATATACCTTGCAGGAACTACGGTTTTTCTTTCGGTGATCCTGATTCTCGTTGGGCTGCTGCTTTTTGTGGAAGGAAAGGTGATCCAAAAGGGAACCAACCGGGTCAATATCAATGATGACGAGGAAAAAAGCATCGACGCAGTGTCGGGCAACACCCTTCTTTTATCCCTTTCCGCTAATGGTATTTTTATTCCTTCCGGATGCGGTGGTAGTGGTGCATGCGGCATGTGCAAATGTAAAATCGTAGAGGGCTCTCGGGGGCCGCTTCCTACTGAGCTCCCCCATCTATCACGGAAAGAGAGAAAAGAGGATATCCGCCTGGCCTGCCAGTTGAAAGTGAAAGAAGACCTGAAGATCAGACTTCCCGATGAAATTCTGTCCGTAAAAAAATACACGGCAACAGTGGTTTCCAACGAAAATGTGGCCACTTTTATCAAGGACCTTGTCTTGGAACTGGACGATGATGAAAAGCTTATATTTACAGCCGGTGCATACATTCAGATCGATATCCCCGAAT
>DAOWNV010000010.1 GCA_030642405.1 Desulfosarcina sp. | reverse complement strand
TTTCATCGTGGTGCTTTCAGGGTTCGCGGGGACCGTGTTGAGATCTTCCCTGCCTACGAAGAAGACACTGGGGTGCGGATCGATTTTTTCGGGGATGAAATCGAGCAGATATGCGAATTCGATCCACTGAAAGGAACTGCTATAAAGCAAATGGACAAGGTCACGCTCTTTCCGGCCAGCCATTATGTGACCCGTAAAGCAACTTTGGATAAGGCAACGAAAACCATCGTGCAGGAGTTAAAAAAACGGGTTGAGGTTTTTCGTGAGGAGAATAAGCTGATAGAGGCACAGCGGATTGAAGAACGAACCATGTTTGATCTCGAAATGATTCAGGAGATCGGATACTGCAACGGTATCGAAAACTACTCCAGGCACTTGACCGGTCGTTTGGCCGGACAGTCGCCACCGACACTGCTGGATTATTTTCCAAAGGATTTTCTTGTATTTGTGGATGAAAGCCACATTGCCGTTCCACAGATCAGAGCAATGTACAAGGGGGACCGGTCCCGAAAAACGACCTTGGTCAATTACGGATTCCGATTGCCATCGGCACTTGACAACCGGCCATTGCAATTTGAGGAGTGGAGTGAGCGCATCCACCAAATTGTTTATGTATCGGCAACACCGGCGGAGTATGAACTGACCGCTTCCAAAGGGAAGGTAGTGGAGCAGATCGTACGCCCCACAGGCCTGATCGATCCGGTGATTCACATCCGCAGTGCAGGCCACCAGGTGGATGACCTGTACGGAGAGATTCGAGACTGCCGGAAACGGGGTGAGCGAATTTTGGTGACGACATTGACAAAACGAATGTCTGAAGATCTTACCGAGTATTATACTGATCTTGGATTGGCTGTGCGTTACCTTCATTCGGATATTTCCACCATGGAAAGGATGGATATCATTCGTGATCTGCGGGAAGGAAAGTTCGATGCACTGATCGGCATCAATCTGTTGCGGGAGGGTTTGGACATTCCGGAAGTTTCGATGGTGGCCATTTTGGATGCGGACAAGGAAGGTTTTTTACGATCCACACGTTCTCTTATTCAGACCTTCGGCCGTGCGGCCAGGAACGTCAACGGTACCGTCATCATGTACGCAGATAAAGTGACGGCTTCCATGCAACGAGCCATTGAAGAAACAGAACGAAGACGAAGTATCCAGGAAACCCACAATAAAAAAAATCAAATCATACCGAAAACCATTCATAAGCGCATCACGGATATTTTCGGCCGGGCCGACAAGTCGGAAAAGATGGAATCAGAACAAATAGCAGAGGCCCAGACGTCGTTTGAACCGACAGAAGATATCGAATCGTTAATTGCCGATTTAGAGGCAAAGATGCATGTGGCTGCAAAGGAAATGGCTTTTGAACAGGCCGCCCGGATTCGTGACCGGATAAAGATGCTTCAAAAACGCCTTCTATTTGAATCCTGATTTGACTATTTTTTGTTCCTCAAAACGAAAAAAAAGTTACCAGCCTGAACACTTGCTATGAAACAACCGCCGGAACAATTAGATCCAAAGCTTCAATGGAGCGAAACGATAAAAGCAATCAGCGAGAAACCCGGCGTTTATCTTATGAAGGACGAAGCCGGCAAAATTATTTATGTCGGGAAGGCCGTCAGCCTGAAAAAGCGCGTGGCTTCCTATTTTAACCGGCCGGAGGGACAAAGCACAAAAACCGCACTGATGGTCTCCCTTGTTGCGGACATTGAAACGGTTGTTACAGCTACGGAAAAAGAAGCGCTGATATTAGAGTCCAACCTGATAAAGCGCCATCGCCCCAGATATAATGTGGTACTCAAGGATGACAAACGCTACCCGTCTCTTCGCATCGACACTAAAACCTCCTTTCCAAAAATCGAGATTGTACGAAAAACGCCTAAGGACGGAGCCATTTACTTCGGACCGTTCTCTTCTGCGCAAGCGGTCAGGCAGACAGTAAAATTTATCAACAAAATGTTCCCATTGAGAAAATGCAACGATCGTACCCTGGACACCAGGAATCGGCCGTGCATCCATTATCAGATGCATCAATGCCTTGCGCCATGCTGTTTGCCGGTGGATCCGAAGACATACAATGAAGTACTAAAGGAGGTGATCCTTTTTCTAAAAGGACGTACTCCTGAATTGATTAAACTGATTCGTTGTCGGATGTTTGAAGCATCAAAGAGAGAAAATTTCGAGACAGCAGCAAAATTAAGGGATCGAATGATTGCCCTGGAAAAAACCGTTGAGCGGCAGGTTAGTGTTACCACCGATTTTATAGACAGAGATGTTATAGCCACAAGCGGAAACAGTGATTTTAGAATTGTTACCGTCATGTCCATTCGTCGTGGTGTTTTAGAAGGGGTCCGGCATTTCGTACTGGTTCAGGCCGCACCTGAGGACGGTGAATTAATAGGGCAGTTTCTGGGACAGTATTATCTTGGAAAACGAAAAATTCCAGTTGAAATTCTGGTTCCACAATTACCTGAAAACACAAACTTGTTGGAAGAGTCCCTGACGGAAAGAAAACAACAGCGTGTACGAATCCATCAACCGAAGAGGGGAGAAAAGCGGCGGCTTTTAGATATGGCAGTGGTAAACGCAGACAACACACTCCGTGAAAGGCTTCACAAAGCCAACACAGACGCGGTCATCCTCGAAGGTTTAAAACGGAAGCTTCACATGGACCGGTTGCCGGTACGAATCGAATGCTTCGATAACTCCAATCTGGCCGGGACCAATCCCGTTTCCGCCATGGTCGTTTTTGTCAATGGACGACCCCACAAGGCCGGCTACCGTCGATATACGATTCAAACTGTAAGTTCTCCGGACGACTACGCCAGCATGGCGGAAGTCTTGACCCGGCGATATAAAAAAATCAATTCAAGCAACCCGGAACCGGATTTATTGCTGGTGGACGGGGGTAAAGGGCAAGTGGGGATCGCCGTTGATATTTTAAACGAACTTGGATTATGTGGATGCTTTACAGTAGCCGGCATTGCAAAAAAAGACAAAAAAAAACAGGAGATCAACGACAAGATTTATTTGCCGAACCGGGTCAATCCCGTTAATTTAGGAACGGACGGACGGTTGTTGCTTTTGTTGCAGCATATCCGGGACGAAGCCCATCGCTTCGCAATTACGTTTCAACGAAAGAGGCGAACGAAAAAGGCTATTCAATCTGTGTTGGACCAGGTCCAGGGCGTTGGACCCAAACGAAAAGCTGCCTTGCTGAAACATTTTGGAAGCATAAAAAAAATCCGGGCATCGACTGTAGATGAACTCAGTGAATTACCCGGAATCAATGTTTCTCTGGCCGAAGATATCAAACGAGTACTATCCTAGTTTGGCCAAATCATCCTTCAACTCCTGAACTGCTTCCGCCGATTTCATCAGGGCGGCTTTTTCATCGTCGGTCAATGTAATCTCGATGATATCTTCCATTCCGTTTTTACCCAGTTTTACGGGAACGCCGATGAACAGATTATTGATGCCGTACTCTCCTTCCAGATAAGCGGCACACGGGAGCACTTTTTTCTTGTCTTTCAATATGGATTCCGCCATTTCGACGGCAGCGGAGGCCGGGGCGTAAAAAGCGCTACCAGTCTTTAGCAGACCGACGATTTCGGCACCCCCGTTGGCAGTACGGTCCACCAGCGCATCAATACGGTCTTTTGGCATGAGTTCGGTGATGGGGATTCCTGCCACGGTGGAGTAGCGGGGCAGGGGAACCATGGTGTCACCGTGTCCGCCCAGGACGAATGCGTGGGTATTCTCCACGGATACATTCAGTTCCATGGCGATGAAAGCACGGAATCGAGCGGAATCCAGCACGCCGGCCATGCCAATCACGCGATTTTTCGGGAAACCCGATGCATCGAAGGCAACGTGGCACATGGCATCCAATGGATTGCTAACGATGATCAGCACGCAATCAGGAGAATGTTTTACAATTTCTTTTGTCACGTTTTTAATGATTCCGGCGTTGGTGCTGATCAGGTCGTCACGGCTCATGCCTGGTTTTCGTGGAATACCTGCGGTAATGATGACGATATCAGATTCAGCTGTGGCTTCATAACCATTGGTTCCGGCGACTTTTGCATCGTGTTTTTCGATAGGGGCGGCTTCCGTCAGGTCCAGGGCTTTACCCTGGGGCACACCTTCAACGATATCCAAGAGAACAACATCGCAAAGTTCCTTTTCAGCCAATCGTTGAGCAGCGGTAGCGCCTACGTTTCCTGCGCCGACAACAGTTACTTTTTTATCCATAACAATCTCCTCTAAGGATTAATGGTAGATGTGCCGATAATATAAATCGATTGCAGTTGCGATAAAGAAAAAATTGATAACATAACTTGGGACAATGTCAATATGTTTGTTATCCGAAGATAGCCTACACAGGTTGACAACAAAAGTGTAAACAGGATAGGAACTAGTTTCGATCATGCATTTGTTTTGTTGGGAATAATATCTCCGTCACAACCAAAAAACAGGAACGTAAATGGATATCGGCCTGCAAATTAAAGCTCTGTTAAGTGAAGCGGAACTGTACCGCTCTCAGGGACTTTTCACCGATGCAAAAAACAAGTATCAAGCGGCGGCAGCCAAAATCCAAGAGATTGACACGCTTAAAAACAAGGAACGTCTGCTGAAAAGTATTTCCGGAAAGATAAAATCTCTTGAAAAGATTACAGACAAGGTGTCTACAAATACGGATTCGCAGGTAATTACCGAAGAAGGGCAGAATCTGATAAAAAACCTATTCGGTAAAACCGATCTGGAAAAGGCTATCGCACTGGCCAAATTCGGACAGGTGGAACGCGCACTAGTCGAATTAAATTCACTTTTAAAGGTGGACGAGCACAGAGTCGTCGCGGGTAAGCACATTCTCAAGTTCAAAATTATTACTGGTTCAGCAGACGATGCCATCGACCAGTACAAGAATTGGTATACAGGGGATTTGTTTACCACCGAACAACTGAAAATAGTCCGGAGTTATCTCAAATCGATTCTGAAAAAAGAGGGGGTTGATATATCCTTGCCCATGCCTGTGGAACAAGGCAAGGAGGATGATACAGTTCCGGCTCCAGATGATATCAAACCGATCTTAGTTGAACCCGATGGCGGCGAGCCAATCCTGGACTTGGACATTACATCCATTGGCATTACGTTTACCAGTGGTCCTCAGGAAGGGAAAATGGTTGAATTTGATGTTAATTTTCAATCCGGGGATATGCTCAGCCTTATAATTTCCAAAACCGACAAGGGAATAATTGAAGCTTTGCAAAACGGTGATAAATTAAATGACGTGCAGTATTACTCGCCTATTGCCATGTTTAAAGGGGCAGCTATGGTTGCCAATAAAACACAAATCAATGCCGGACCGAAGCAGGGCGATTATTGTCTGGATTTAAAAGTGACAAGCACTTGATAATCATACGGCTCATTCCAGAAATGGGGCGCTTGCGTTATAATAAATTCATCAGTTAAGGATACTCTTTATGGCCATTTTTAACCTGAAAAAGAAAGAAATTGAGTGCAAGGTCGTTTATTACGGGCCAGGACGGTGCGGAAAGACAACAAATCTCGAATACATTTTCCAAGCATATAAGAAACAAGTAACCGGGGAAATGGTTTCCATCAATACGGAGGGAGATCGGACGCTTTTTTTCGATTTTCTTCCTATGGGATTGGGAAAGATCAAGGGGTGCGACGTACGTGTGCAATTATACACCGTACCCGGTCAAGTGAAATACAGTTCCACACGAAAATTGGTGCTTCGTGGTGTTGACGGGATTATTTTTGTGGCGGACTCTTTGGAGGTTCGTCGCGAAAAAAATATGCTTTCATTAAAGGATCTTCAAACCAATCTAAAAGAATACGGCAAAAGCATTTTTAAAGTGCCTCTGATTATCCAGTATAACAAAAGAGACCTTGCCGATGATGGTATTCCGCTTATGCCTATCGAAAAGATGGATAGAGATCTGAATCGTCAACTGAAAGTACCCTCTTTTCCAGCCAGTGCCGTGAAAGGTACCGGTGTCGGGAAAACATTGAAAGCCGGTTTAATGGAAACGTTAAAGGGTCTTCAAAAAGAATTCAAATGGGCAAAATAAAGGCCGGTTCCAAAGATGAATGAAAGTGTCGTCCTATCGGGAAACCTGAGCTTCCTGTCGCTGGGAGATATTATCCAATTTCTTGGTTCGAACGGCAGTACGGGGGTGCTTCGACTGTTCAACCGCTATGCGTCGAATCCCGGGTTTGTTTATTTCAATGCAGGGTATCCGATTAATGCGCAAAATGGCGAAATAGACGGACTGGATGCGCTATACTCTCTTTTCGGGTGGATTGACGGCTCTTTCGAGTTTGCCAGGCAGCCCATGGTAGCGGAAAAGCTAATTACCAAAAGTCGAATGGGAATCATCCTGGAAGGGATGAGGCTCCTGGATGATGGACATACGAAAACAGTAGGGCCAACAAAAGACTCCCATAAGAAAAGCGATCAGGCCAAGGAGCTTTCTTCATCTACGATTGTAAAAGGTCCTCTTGTGGATTATATGTACGTTGTCGACGAAGAAGATTTTTTCGATGGCGAGCATATCGTGGAAGAGGGCAAACATGGCAGTTGGGTTTGGGTGATTCTGGAAGGCGTTGTCGATATTGTAAAAGAAAGTGTGACGGAAACAATCCCGATTATTCGTATCGGTGACGGGGCGTTTATTGGGAGCATGGCATCCTTTTTACTACAAGGTCATATTCGCACAGCTTCTGCTGTTGCAGTTGGTAATGTTCAACTGGGGGTTTTGGATTCTCAGCGCCTTTCTCAGGAATATGCTGGAATGTCACACGGATTCCGAGATTTTTTAACAAGCCTGGATAAACGGTTGAAACAGCTTACGGACCGTATTGTGGATTATCAAACTGGAAACATTCAAGTCGATGAACTGTTAAAAGAGAAAAAAGTGATAATCCGACAGGGGGAAAGCAAGGCAAGGAGACTTTTTATCATCAAACAAGGGCGGGTAACCGTAGTACGAAAAACAGAAAGTGGACCGGTTGTTCTTTGCCATTTGTACAAAGGTGACTTTTTCGGTCATGTACCTTTTTTGCATCTTGGGCAGGAGCCGGAATCAGCCTCCGTTTATGGTTCGGAAGATATCAAAATCGTGCAGATCGACGCTGCTATTTTGCAAAATGAATATCAACGGCTTTCTACGACATTCAAGAATATTGTGGACAACATGGCGACATCCATGGTTGTCACAGCAGACCTTGTTGGTGGATCATTGATTATGGAAAAAGAAATACCCAAAGGGTAAATCTACCGGAAACCTACAAGATTGCAACAAAGGTGAATCGCAGTGACTGAAAATAGAAAACATTCCAGAGTTGACTCCATCTATCTGCTCAACTATGTTCATCTGGATGAAAACGATAATGCAATCATGCAAGGCATGGGACGAACTATGAATGTCTCCGAGTCGGGCATCATGCTTGAAACACATGTGTCGTTGGGTAAAAATGAAACAATCGATGTGGTATTGGGACTTCAAGAGGAGATGCTGACCATTCGCGGGAAAGTGATCTTTTCCCGAGCAGCAAAATACGACATGTATCAATCCGGAATCCAGTTTTTGGATATTGATGATAGCTCATTTCATTTTCTTAAACTATACATCAAGGCATTTCACAAAAAATCCGCCAAAGAATAAAAAAAACTTTTCCGATTTATATTTCACAGACCAACAAGACCTTAAAAAGGAAGAAGAGGAATTATTCTAATGACTCGTGTCGTTCAGGAAACAGATTTTTCCACTTTAGACCTCGTTCAGCGGGGTAAAGTGAGGGACATGTACGCTATCGGCGATGCTTATTTAATGGTGACCACGGATCGTATGTCCGCTTTTGATGTTGTAATGCCCGATCCTATACCGGATAAGGGAGTTGTCCTAACACTGATTTCGCTTTTTTGGTTTGATATCATGGCTTCATTGGTTGAAAATCATATTATCACGGCTGACGTTTCCAAATTCCCCGAATCCTGTCAACCTTACGCACAGTTCCTGGATGGGAGAAGTATCCTTGTAAAAAAAGCCCAACCTCTTCCTGTGGAATGTGTGGTACGCGGATATATTACCGGGTCTGGTTGGAAATCCTACAAAAAAGACGGTACCGTTTGCGGTATCGTTCTCCCTTCCGGGCTCGAGGAGTCCGACCGGTTGCCGGAACCCATATTCACACCATCGACAAAAGAGGAAGTTGGGAAACATGACATTAATATTGATTTCGATGAAATGACAAGACGAATCGGTGGACCGCTGGCGGAAAAGGTGAGGGACCTTTCTTTGGCTATCTACGAAAAAGGAGCACAAATTGCCGCTGAAAAGGGAATCCTGATTGCAGATACCAAATTCGAATTCGGATTGGTTGACAACGAAGTGATTCTGATAGACGAAGTTTTGACACCGGATTCTTCACGTTTTTGGCCCGAAAAGTCGTATGCTCCCGGAGGTTCGCAGAAAAGTTTCGACAAACAATACCTGCGCGACTATCTGCTTTCGCTTAACTGGGATAAAACCCCCCCCGGTCCCACTCTTCCCAAGGAAGTGATTGATAATACCCGTACAAAATATGTAGAAGCGTTGGTCCTGCTTACCGGTAACAATCATGGATTATGAGTTTGTCGATGTTCTGCTGGATCAAATAGATTTCACGGATAACAATTATCAAATCACAACCAATGACGATATTTCCGAACTGGCGCTGTCTATAAGCGCCATCGGCGTTTTACAGCCTCCTCTGCTCGTCAGGAAAAAATCTTCTTACCAGGTGATCTGCGGTTTCCGGCGGCTTGCTGCATGCAGATCCTTGAAACTATCATCGCTTCTTTGTCGGCTCCTTTCACCCGGTTCACCTGCAATCCATTATGCGCAGATTGCCGTTTCTGATAATGCTTTTCAACGATCCTTGAATGTTGTCGAGCAATCCCGTGCCAGTGCACTGATCCAACGCTATTCCGATGGGCCGGACGTTACATTGGAAATTGCTGAATCCATTGGATTGCCCAGCAATCTGAATGCATTGGATAGAATTCGGCCCATCGCTGACATGCCTGAATCTTTCCAGCAAGCCATCCTTGAAGGTAGCGTTGCCATTCCGATCGCATTAGAGATCAATCAGTGGGATGCTGCGGATGCCGATGCGGTAAACGATCTGTTCCGGAAGCTAACACCTGGTCTGAATGTTCAACGGGAACTTCTAACTTTGTTGTCGGAAATCTCCCTCAGAGACGAGATTCCGATAGTTCAACTCATCGAAAGTAAGGCGGTCGAATCCATCATTGCCAATAACGACTTGTCCGCACCTCAAAGAGTTAACACCCTGCGAATAGTTTTAAAAAAGATGAGATTCCCGGAGTTGAGTAAGCGTGAAACAGTTTTTCATCAGTTTGTGAAGGACTTGAAATTGAATTTCCGCATGAAATTGCTTCCTCCGCGATTCTTTGAAAGCAAAACTTACAAGGTGACCTTGTCTTTTGAGTCACGCGAGCAGTTAAACTCACTGCAATCGGAGCTTGACAAACTGATCCACCATCCCGATTTCCTCCTTTCTGAATAATTCCATCCAACAATTTGAATCATGATTATTGAAAAAGCGGTTGCTGTCGTTTTGCAAGGTATTGCTGTTTACACCCAATAAATATTAAAAACTTAAAAAAATGAACAATAAATACTTGACAAATAATAAATAAAATATAAAATTTAAATTTAGGAAATAAATTGGATTCATTTTATATGGGAATAAGGGAACGTAAAGAGAGGGAGCGGGAACGGCGTAGGCAACAAATCCTGGTTGCTGCAAAACGTGTGTTTACGGATAAGGGATTCAGCAAGGCAACCATGTATGACATCGCCAAAGAAGCAGAGCTGAGTCAGGGGACTCTCTATCTCTATTTTAAAAACAAGGATGAACTATACTCATATTTGTCTCTTCGAATTCTGCAATATTTAATGATTCGTTTGGAACATGTACGTGCGGAACCGGTTTCGGGTGTCACACAACGTCTCAATGCACTTAAGAATGCCATGTACGATGTATATGAATTCGATCCGCTCATTCTCATCAATATGTTTCATATGCAGTCCAGTGAAACACTGAAAAAGCTTTCACCGGATATAGTAGACCAAATTGATAAATTAAGCCGCAGTGCTTTAAAGGTCATGGCGGATATCTTCGAAGACGGTATTAAAAACAAACGTCTTGTGGATTACAAACCGGTGGTTGTCGCTGATATCTTTTGGTCACTCTTTTCAGGGATCATTTTATGGGAAACCAGCAAAAAAATGATTGACGGAGAAAAGGACTTCTTAAAAACGACTCTTGATACCGCCTTCGAGATTTTTTTTCGAGGAATTTCATTAAATTAATTGATGTGATGGCTATTGATTAAAAACAACTTAGTAATACGAAAGGGGGGGGATTATTGCTGGGGAGAGGAGGAGTTTTCTCGATTGCTTTGCCGAAACCGATAGCAAAGAAAATGAAAAATTCCAAGACGTCGTGTAAACTGACCTTACAACTTTAATTGGAGGAGCGTGAACATGGCAGAAAACGAAGTCGTAGAGACATCAGAGGCGCAAATAGCCGTACACTGGAAAGAAGAAGCCTACTACTACCCGTCAACTGAGTTTATTGCCCAGGCGAACATGACGGACAAGAGCATTTATGAAAGGATGAGCCTGGATAACTTTCCAAACTGTTTCAAGGAATATGCGGACCTTTTGGATTGGTATGAATATTGGGATGAGATCCTCGATACAAGTGATGCACCGTGCTACAAGTGGTTCAAAGGTGGGAAAATCAACGCCAGCTATAATTGTATCGACCGTCATTTAGCCAAGAATAAAAACAAAACAGCCATTCACTTCGTACCTGAACCACTGCAAGAAGGATACGCTCACATCACCTATCAGGAACTCTACGTGAGGGTAAACGAATTTGCAGCATTGCTTAGAGATTTTGCCGGTCTGAAACGCGGTGACTGCGTTACGCTGCACATGCCGATGATTCCCGAACTGCCTATCACAATGCTGGCCTGTGCACGCCTAGGCGTGATCCACTCTCAGGTGTTTGGCGGTTTTAGTGGTACGGCCTGTGCTGATCGTATCGTCGATTCAGGCAGTAGAATCCTCATCACAGCGGATGCTTATTACCGAAGCGGTACCTTGTTGGATCACAAACAAAATGCAGATGTGGCCGTAGAGCATGCAACCAAAGACGGACAAGTCGTAGACAAGGTGTTGGTCTGGCAGCGGTATCCGGGAAAATATTCCGCGAAGACTCCCATGGTGGATGGACGTGACTTTTTTGTCAATGACGTTCTTAAAGACTACTATGGTGCCCGTGTTGAACCGGAAAAAATGAATTCCGAAGATCCGCTATTCCTTATGTATACAAGTGGTACCACAGGCAAACCCAAGGGCTGTCAGCATGGCACCGGCGGCTATCTCGCCTATGTCACCGGAACGTCCAAATACGTGCAGGACATTCAGCCGGAGGATGTATACTGGTGTATGGCCGATATCGGCTGGATCACCGGACACTCGTACATCGTCTACGGACCATTGGCCAACTGCGCTTCCACCGTCATGTATGAAGGTGTCCCGACCTATCCTGACCCAGGCCGCTCCTGGCGGATTGCTCAAGACCTGGATGTAAATATTTTCCATACCGCACCAACAGCCATCCGCGCCTTGAGAAAACTTGGGCCGGATGAACCGGCCAAATACAACTACCACTTCAAACATATGACAACTGTTGGTGAACCTATCGAACCGGAAGTATGGAAATGGTACCACAAAGAAGTGGGAAAGGGAGAGGCGATTATCGTTGATACCTGGTGGCAGACGGAAACCGGTGGATTCCTCTGCAGCACCTTGCCGGCCATCACCCCGATGAAACCGGGAAGCGCAGGTCCTGGAATGCCCGGTATTCACCCGATTATTTACGATGATGTGGGTGATGTGCTTCCGCAGGGAGCTGGAAAAGCCGGTAACATCTGCATCCAGAATCCATGGCCGGGTATGTTTATGACCATCTGGGGTGATAGAGACCGTTTCGTTGACACCTATTTTACCCGCTATTGTAAGGATCCCAATAGCAAAGACTGGCGGGATTGGCCATACCTGACAGGTGATGCAGCCGTTGAAGCACAAGATGGATATTTCAGAATCCTCGGTCGAATCGACGATGTGATCAACGTTTCAGGCCACCGCCTGGGTACTAAAGAAATCGAATCCGCCGCACTGGTTGTCCCGGAAGTAGCCGAAGCTGCGGTTGTACCGGTAGTCCATGATATCAAGGGCAAGGAACCGGATCTTTACATTGCTCTAAAACCAGGTTTCGAAGCCAGTGAGGAGCTTGCAAAAACCATTAATGACACAATTTGCGAAGAGATCGGCAAGATTGCCAAACCTCGTAAGGTCTGGATCGTTAAAGACATGCCAAAAACACGTTCCGGGAAGATCATGCGGCGTGTGCTGGGTGCAATCTCCAACAAAACGGATGTGGGCAATGTGATGACCCTGGCAAATCCGGAGATTGTAGAAGAAATAAAACAGATGGTTCAACGATAAACCTTTTAACGGTCCGTGTTGGAGCGATCAGCTTCGACAAGGACCTGGCAGGGTCATGAAAGGAGGTGACGGGAAAGGCTCTCGTGCGATCGGGTAGATCGACAACCTTTTTGGCGGCCGGTCAAATTTATTGACAAAAAGGCACAGGAGGAAATGTTATGAGCGGAACGACGTGGGTTTATATCATGCTTGGGCTTTACATTATTTATTGTTTTTATTGGGGGCTTAAGGGTTACTTTACAGAAAAGACTTCAGCGGGTTACGCGATTGCCGGAAGGTCCATCCCCTTTTTCGCCTTCCTTTTAGCAGCAACGGCGGCATCATTTTCAGGCTGGACTTTTATAGGACATCCCGGCCTGATCTGGCGGGATGGCTTGGCCTATGCGTTTGCATCGTTTTATGTACTTACCATTCCCATTACGGGTACTTTTTTTTCTAAACGGACCTGGTTGTTGGGAAAACGTTACGGCTTCATCACCCCGGGCGATATGTATGCCTACTATTTCAATTCAGAGCCACTGCGGTTTCTTGTCGTGTTAACGGCAGTTTTGTACTCTATTTTTTACTCGGCGGTACAGTTGATGGCTTCGGCTGCATTGTTCAACATCATTGCCGGTGTGCCGATCACATTCGGTGCAATCTTTATGGCTTTTATCGTATGGTTCTATGTATGTACCGGAGGTTTGAAGGCTTCCACCTGGGTCGGCGTAATTCAATTTCTCCTTCTCGTGGGCGGTATTCTCATTCTTGGATTCTTTGTTATTACATCCGAACAATTCGGTGGATGGTCTGGTTTTTCAGCTGCGGTTCATAACCTGGATGCAAAATTACTGGAAGTACCTCGTGTGATCAACATTGGTCTTGGTGGTGCGGAAGGTGAATCCGCATGGACAGCAGTCATGGTGCTTACATACATGTTCGCTCTTATGGGGATTCAAAGTTCACCGGCTTTCACCATGTGGACTTTCGGTCTTAAATCTCCCAAACCGCTAGCGTGGCAGCAAGCTTTTATGTCTACTTTCGTGGTCGGCTTTGCCCTGTTCTTTTTCACCGCTTTCCAAGGGATGGGAGCTAAAATCCTTGAGCTTGCCGGCAACCCGGCATTTGCGAACCTAAACCAGGCTACGGTTGTGCCAACCCTGATGAAAGAGTTCTTGCCACCTTTTATGCTGGGCATTGTTTTCATGGGCGCAATAGCAGCTATTCACTCGACTGCAGCTCCCTACATCGGTACCGGTGGTTCCATTCTTCTTCGTGACGTTTATTGGCGCTATATTCGTAAACAGCAAGCCGGTCATGCTGAACAGATTTGGATGAACCGTGTATTTGCAACCCTTCTGACCATTCTGGCACTGACTGTAGGTGTTACATCCAAGGCAGCATTGGTTATTCTCGGAGCGTTGGCAACAGCCTTCGGCTTTGTTATGTACATACTGTTGCTGGGTGTTATCTGGGGCGTGAAGATTCCGAGGCTCGGTGCTGTTCTCGGTGTTCTAACCGGTATGGTTGCCGTATTTCTAACTTACAAAGTTTGGCCGAACCCCTTATCCATGCACTGTGCTTTCTGGGGAACCGCCAGCGGACTAGTGGTTGCTTTACTTTGCAAAGTCTTGGGTGCTAAGGATGATGAGGAGACAGCCCAGCGTCAGGCAGAGGTGAGAAACTTCCTTGATGACATCGACGAGCCAAGTGCATCAGGCAAGCAGTGGCGAAGCGTGATGAAGATAGCCACTCCCGTCTGGTATGTCTTTGCCATTGGACCTGCCTGTATCTTGGGTAACAAAGCGTTCGCCTTTTGTGGTTTCACTCCACTGTGGTCCTGGCAGATCGCATGGTGGATTTTGGGTATCGTGATGATGTGGGCTCTGTGTTTTAAAGCTGAGATGTCTACCACCAACGAAATCCAGATCGAGCGAGCGGAAAAAGAGACGAATATCGTTATTAAAGAGGCCTGATCCCCATTATAGCAACTGCATAGGAGGAATCACTTATGAAAAAAGAAGACATATGGCTGATTGGATTGGTAGCGTTCTCCATCTTGTGGACAGCATCTTTTGGATGGGGACTGTTCGGGTAGAATAACCAACAACGAAACGATTCGGAAGCCGGCGGTATACATACCACCGGTTTCCGATGACTAAAATAACAAAAGGAAGAAAACATGCCACTCAAACCAAAGCAGGTCACCTGCCAATGCGGAAACACATTTGTTTCCAGCCGTGATCGAATCTGGTGTGAAAAGTGTGCCGATGCTGTCTACTACCATGATAAAGACAAAAACAAAACTAAACTGAACAACATATACGTAACCGGTGTAATTGTCGCCGTTGTGGGTTTTTTAACATATGTATTTATGGAACTTATCGCTCATCCACTTTTGATATTATAAAAGATCAGGGAGTTGGCTACTCACTGCCTTTTATGTGACTGTCGTATTAACGGCCCATTAAAACATTTCAAGGAACCGTTACGACCGTCGAATGCATCTGCAATCAAACTTCTTCGGCTGTATCGTCAGGTAACCCTGTTTGCCTTACGTTAGGCCCTTGTTCTTTTTAAAGGCCCGAAAGATCGAGGTGAAAGAAAACGATGGTCAAGAAGATTCTAATTGTCGACGATGAACCAAGCATCACTGTTCCCTTAACATTTTTGATGGAACAGAACCATTTTAAGGTCATGGTCGTTCACACAGGAGAAGACGCACTAAATGCCATTGACCATTTTCAACCGGATTTGGTATTGTTAGACGTCATGCTTCCCACAATTGATGGCTTTCAGGTTTGCCAGAATTTGAAATCGAATCCAAAATGTACAACGACGAAAGTGATATTTCTTTCTGCCATGACTCGTGATATCGACTTGGCCAAAGGAAATACGCTGGGCGCTGATGCCTATATTACCAAGCCGTTTTCAAATGCCGATGTCGTAAAACAGATCATAGATCTCCTTTTTTGATGAAACAGGAAAATAAATTTTGGCTTTTTGCCATTGCCTGTACACTCTTCACAACAACCATTGTCGTATCTTTGGCAGTGCTTTTCCGGCGACAACTTGATCCTCACCAACATCAGATTTTAATTGAGATTTTTAAAACGCAGTTCTGGTACTTTTTCAGCACTGGTGTGTTTTTGTCCGCTGCTTTTGGTTTTACTTTGGACTGGTTTTTTCGATTTTATATTATCCCCTTGAACCAGTTGATCGATGAAACTCGTGTCATGAATACGGTGAATCCAGTACATCGCATTAAAATTGACGGTAGCCGGGAAGTGAAGACCCTTGCAGAATTGATCAATAGCCTTGGTGATCAATGCGAGGCAGCTAAGCACAACCTTGATCAGACCATAGAGTCCGCCAAGGCAAAAACAGAAGCTGAAAAAAATATTTTGGCCACAATTATGGCTGAACTTACTCAAGGCGCGCTGATTTGCGACACGGTAGGACGTATTTTACTGTATAATCGAGAAGCCCAGCGGGTACTGAATAAAGTGCAGCAACCCATCGAAGAAGATCGACTGGAAGATGAAAAGGGTACCGAAACAGATGGTTTTATCGGGTTGTATCGCAGCGTTTATTCACTGATTGATATTGAACTGGTTCAGCATGCGCTGAAAGATATCCAGCGAAAAATGAATGAAAAAAAAGAGAGTGTCTCTTCACATTTTGTCTTAGTTACGCGTGAAAGGCGGCGACTTCGAGTGGAAACGCTTCCCATCCTTGACGAAGATAAGTGCTTTGCCGGGTTCGTTTTACTCTTTACGGATATTACGCACGAATTGGAACAAGCCGACCAGTTGGATAGTTATCTAAAAAAAATGGCCAAGTCCCTTCGTTCAAGGATCGCAGCCATTCGCTCGGTTGTTGATTTGATGATCCAATTTCCGGAGATGGAATCAAGGGAAAAAGAAGACTTTTTAGGCATCATTGCTTCTGAGACGGAAATCTTAAGCCGGTTGTTGGATACCAAACTGAACAGAACCAACCATTATGCCAAATCCAGTTGGCCGCTTTCTCCCATCCTGGCAACTGATTTTGTTTTGACTTTAAAATCCGAGTCGATTGCCATTTCCAATATGTTGGTTGAAGTGGCGTATTGTGATTCCCGCTGCATGATCCTGGTGGATCACTATTCACTGGTTCTTGCTTTACAATTTGTCCTTGAATGTCTCAAGAAAGAGTGGGGGGTAACCTGCAACCGAATCAGATTGACCGCACCGGGCAACCTGGTACAGATGGATTTCATTTGGCAAGGGGCGCCGGTGACAATAGAAACCTTGCGCCAGTGGAACGAAAGATCCATCATATTACCCAAAAGTGAATATCCTCTCTCGTTGAAAGAGTTATTGGCCCATCACAATGCTGAAATTTGGCCGCACACGGAAGATCCTTCAGGCAACGAGAACTGCCTTCGGTTGTTTATACCGAGAGTGAATTCCAAAAGGGAAAAGGAAGATGTTAGAAAAGTTGCCGTCCTTCCTAAAAGCAGGCCTGACTTTTACGATTTCGACCTCTTCAATCAGGCAGGGCAAACACCTGAAATAGAGGCTCGGTTGTTAGGAGCGTTGACCTATACGATTTTTGATACGGAGACCACCGGATTGGATCCCCGCAGCGGTGATGAAATCATATCCATTGGTGCCATTCGTGTCGTTAATGGACGCTTATTGCATACGGAAACGATCCATCAACTTGTTGACCCAAATCGTTTGATTCCTCCGGAATCATACAAATTTCATGGTATTACCGATAAGATGGTGAAAGGAAAACCGACAATAGAAAAAACCCTGTCGTTTTTTCATCGATTTGCAAAAAATACCGTTTTGGTGGCACACAATGCTGCATTTGATATGCGAATGCTTCAGATGAAAGAAAAAAAAACTGGGATTCGGTTTATCAATCCTGTTCTGGATACGATGCATTTATCAGCCGTCCTTCATCCATCCCATCAAGATCACGATTTGGATGCCATTTGCCAAAGGTTTGGCGTACGGATTACCAAACGGCATGATGCCCTTGGTGATGCGATTGTGACTGGCGAAGTCTTTCTCAAAATGATACCATTACTCAATAATAAAGGAATTTTCACATTGAAAGAAGCCTTGGTTGCCTCCCAGAGGACCTATTATGCCAAAAAGAAATACTGACGGAAAAGATCACCCTTGAAACTTAAAAAACTGTTTGTAGATGCTGCTGTCCAATCCCACCCGGAAACCAAAAGAGTTTGTCAAAAAATCGGTCTTCCTGCAGAAACCATCGACGATCCCGTTGCCCTTTACCGACAGATCAACCTCTCATCCGACCCTGTTCGCAGGGGAAAACAGATTTTATACCTGACGAAGAATAAAGGTGGATTTTTAAAGCCTTGTCCGGGTACGCGGGAATACACCTGCTGTGATTATCAGATATTGCATGTGGCTTCCTTTTGCTACATGGATTGCTCCTATTGTATCTTGCAAAGCTATTTCCATCCTCCATTGCTACAGTATTTTGTCAACAGGGACGATCTTGACAGTGAGCTATCCGAATTTTTTCAAAAAGGTGAAATTGCACGGGTGGGAACCGGCGAGTTTACGGACAGTCTCATCTGGGAGCCATGGACCGATCTGACCGAAACCCTGGTCTCCCGATTCTCTGCTCAAAAAAAAGCGGTTTTAGAACTTAAGACAAAGACCGTCAATATTGATCGGCTCAAAGGATTGGATCATCGAAAAAAAACCATTTTGTCCTGGTCCTTGAACACACCGCGTGTCATCGGTAGTGAAGAAAGATTTACCGCCTCTTTGGAAGAACGATTGCAAGCTGCACGAAAGTGCCGGCAATGGGGGTACCCAATCTCCTTTCACTTCGATCCGATGGTGATTTATAAAGGGTGTGAAAAAGAGTACCGCAAGGTCGTGACAATGATTTTCGACTATGTTCAACCTGATGACATCGTATGGATCAGTCTTGGAACCTTTAGATTCATGCCCTCGCTCAAGGCGATCGTGGCAAAACGGTTTCCCTCATCAAAAATCATCTATGGTGAGTTTATTACCGGGCTTGACAATAAGATGCGTTATTTCAAACCATTGCGTATTTCTTTGTATCAGAAGATGGTTGATTGGTTACGTGAACTTGCGCCGGATGTGACGGTCTATTTCTGCATGGAGGATGATGAGGTTTGGAAAAAAACAATGGGATTTGTTCCTTCGCACGAAGGTGGCCTCGGGAAGATTCTGGACGAAAGTGCCACTAAGGTTTGTGAACTAGAAAGATGAGATTCTTTTTTTTTGGATACAGACGGATAACCTGGTTGTATCTTCTCTGTCTATCGGTGTTTTTCAGTCTTCCGACAACCTGTAGTTATGCCGGCGGTTGGGTTACGGCCAGACACATCGCAGACGGGGACACCATCATTTTAGATGATGGACGACATATTCGCTACATCGGAATAGACGCCCCTGAAATTGACCACAAACGTCATACCGCAGCTCCCATGGGATACGAGGCGCGGTCACTGAACCGTCTTTTAGTCAAAGGATGGCGTTTGAAATTGGTCACCGGCAAGGAAGCGAGGGACCATTATGGTCGTACATTGGCCTACGTCTATCGAGAAGACGGTGTGTTTGTAAATGAGGAATTGGTAAAAAAGGGATGTGCTTATGTTTATTACCGCTCTCCCAATATCAATCAGTTTGAGACTTTACTATCTGCACAAAAAGAAGCAATGAAAGAGGGTAGGGGGCTATGGCGGCTTATAGATAAAAATGAAACCCCATCCAGCGCTTACCTGGGAAACCTGCGATCCAAGCGATTTCACGCATTTAATTGTCCTAATGGGAAAAAGATAAGTAAAAAGAACCAGGTTCGGTTGAAGAATCAGTGGGAGGCCTTTTGGGCCGGTTTTTCTCCGGACAGGAACTGTATTCACTTTCCGTAGTTGTTACACCATAGCCGCCCAAGCTAAAAGGCACACCTCCCTCCCATCCTGAACTTCAGCCAATTGAAACGTGTTGGGCCGTAGTGAAGAACCATATGGCTGACAACTGTGATTTCAAAATGGTGGGCCTTCGCAACATATTGCCGGAAGCCTTTGCAAAAGTGACCTCAGATAGTTGATGCGGGCTTATTGATTTTCTAACCCGTTAATAATCAAACGCTAACATACATACAATAAAAAAAATACACTCCTTCGCTTGGGCAATCTGGTGTGCCGGTTGTTTTGACGGCGAAGGTCCAATTTTCCTTTTCGCCGGACTGGTGATGTAATCCAGGCGGCGGAGTTGTAGGGTGTGGGTTTTTATCCAATAGAATCCAATCCGCAGATTACGCAGATTGACGCAGATTAGGGGGCGAGCAATGCCTATGATTGTGAATTTTATTAATTACCCTAAATTGTTTGTTCTTCCGCCCGTTTTCCGTGTCGCATCAACGGCCATAGTCTACCAGTATGCAACCGTTGATGCGCCATGAAGACCACCCCAAGCCCGGCGCAATCATGGCCGATCAATTTCATCCCCATTCCGAATCTATTATCAGCGTGGTGGGGGACGCTCGGGGAACTCAGGGCAACTAAAGGTCAAATCCCAAATAGCGTAACTTGTATTCTGCTTTCATGTGCTTGGGAACGAGAGAAAATTCCAACTGGTAGATGTATGTGCAACATACCTGCTTAACAAGTCGCCCTATCTTCACTATGATCGTTATCTGTTTCAAGGACTTTGACCAATACTAGATCTTTCATAAAATGTTATTTCAGGTCGTCGTAAAAGAGCCGTACCCATTCAAAATGTTTGCTGCCCATGGGGGCTTTGTAGATGGTGGAAGAGATCGTCTCCGTACAAAAACGAGATTCGATCTGTTAGATTAACCCGGATTGAGGTGTGGAATGACCAAAACGCAAGAAAAGGATGAAAAATCAACGAGCTGGGCGGATCTTTTTTTCGATCTCTGGGGGCCCATGAAACAGTTTTGGGAGGGTGGATTTCCAGCGGATACCGCTCAACCAAAACCGGAATCGAAGGGAAGAGCCAGCGATTCCATGCAGGCTAACGTCCGGATGTGGCAGACCGTATTTGGCGCCATGATGGAACCGGAAGCGCTGGAAACCATACAGAAAACCTTTCAAATGGCACCTGATCTCGCATGGGGAATCACCCAGAGCCACTTGAAATGCCTGGGTACATTCCAAGAGAAAAGCGGTAAATGGATGGAAAAAAGGGAGGGGGCGAAGGATCCTCTCGATATCCAGGCCCTGGACAAAGAACTCATTCACCAGTGGAATGTGGCCTATGAAGAGGAACTCAGCCGCTATTTGAAGATTCCCCAAATAGGACTGACCCGATACTA
>DAOWNV010000039.1 GCA_030642405.1 Desulfosarcina sp. | reverse complement strand
GTTTTGGCCTGTGTAATGACCGTTATTGTATTTTTTGAAAGGTTTTCCGGCTCGGCCAGGCTCCACCACCAGACGTGCGTATCCAACAGGATCATCAATCAATCTCCCAGCCATTCGAATCGCTGACCGGCTGTGTAAGATCACCCATAGTCCGTCCGGTACCAGACAGAGCGCCTAACATCGGATCCTTTTTGCTCGGCTGGTCGATATGCACAATTTTGAAACAACCATAGTAATAAAAAGGGGGCCGACCGCAAATGCCAGGGTCCTGCCGGTATTGAATACGGACATGGAAAAGCTTTTACGGTGTCCGGCATAAACCGGAATCATTCCCGCAACACTTAGGATGAAACAAAGAGGACCCCACTGAACCCAGCGAGATAAGGAGAACCAACACCCAGTAGCTACCGGCAATTCCAGAAAGGGGGATGAAGATTACAGCCATGAACAACCCGCAGAAAACTATTATTAGATCTCGCAGCTCATGTCCTGACCGCAGCACATGGGTGATTTGATTTTCCCATGGCCGTTTGGGCATTCTGAAATTTGGACGACGGTCTCATCGTCAAGCTTCAAACTGGCGTCAACAAGGGGTGTATCGCACTTCCCGCAAGTTGCGTTTACGCTCATGCCACATTTCGAACAAGTGTAGGTTGCCATTTTTTTCTCCTTTATATCGTTGTTTTTCAAAAGTAAAACACCTTAACATGTTCACTTATAAGATGCAGAAGGCCGTTGGGCCATGATGTACTCGGCCAGCGCTGTAATGGTGAGACTGGGGTTGACCCCCAGATTGGCCGGTACTATGGAGCCATCGGCTACAAACAGGTTGGGATAACCGAAGATCTCTCCGTTATTCCCGACCACGCCCTGGTCAGGGTTTTCACCCATACCACAACCTCCTAAAATGTGGGCGGTGGATGAAACGTTGAAGGCGGTTTCGCCTATGAAGTTCAACGGAATGCCGTCCATTTTTTCGGCAAGACGCCGGGTAACCTCGTTGGCAATGGGGATGTAGGCCGGTGCACGCTCTTGCCCCGGCGGCAGTTTGGAATTCATGCTGTGCCCTCCCAACCTCCACAGGCGTTTTTTATAGTCGAGTGTGAGGAAATTTTCATCCGTTTGCATGACAAGGACGACCGTGGTCGTTGCGGCTTTACCTAGCGGCCACAGCAATTTCAAAAAGTGAACCGGGTGTTTCAGAATTTCCCCCAGGTAGCGGACGCCCCGCGGAATGCGGCCCCCGCCGTCGACCATCAGGGATTGTAAATTCAGCAAAAGATCGGACCCTTTGTTGTACCTCACCATTTCGACGTGAGTAGTTTCGTCGGCAAAAATCCCGGATGTAATCGCGATCTGGTCGTTCCAATCCACTTTTTTATCACCGGACATTACCCCCAGAAGTGATTCCGAATTGGTTCTGACATACTTGCCGAGTTGAGGAGATAAATTCGATAAAAATCCCTTTTGGCGACATCGCATAAGTAGCTTGACGGTCCCCATAACCCCTCCGCTGAAAACAACACCTTTCGCCCGGTAGGTCCGTGCCGGGTTACGCCATCGTGTAGCGTTGCGCGTCAGCACCTCGTAACCGTCTTTTAAGGGACGCACGCCGGTCACCTCGGATTCTGGAATGATTTGTGCGCCATGGCTTTCTGCCAGGTAGAGATAATTTTGGTCAAGGGTGTTTTTTGCTCCCACCGGACACCCAACCATGCAGGAGCCGCAGAAAGTGCATCCTGTTCTTTCCGGACCTTTACCACCGAAATAAGGATCCGGCACGGTCTTGTCCGGTTGGCCGAAAAAAATACCGACATCGTTTTTGTGGAAAGTGTCTTTACCCCGCATTTCGATGCCGATTTCCCTCAGACATCGATCCGCATGCCCTACCTGTGGACTGGGATTAGCCCCCAGCATACGTCTTGCTTCTTGGTAGTGAGGCATTAATGTTGCTTTGCAGTCCGTGATGCCCCATTCCGGCCGTAGGAATACCTTATCAGAGGGGATCAGCAACTGGTTGGCGTACACCAAACTGCCTCCTCCGACGCCGCCACCGTGAAGAATGGTGGTATCCTTCAAAAACGTAAGCATCTGATAACCATAGCATCCCAACTGGGGCAGCCACATATATTTTCTCACATTCCAGTTGGTTTTGGGAAAGTCTTCTTTTTTCCAGCGCTTTCCTTTCTCCAGCACAGCAACGGTGTAGCCCTTCTCGGATAAACGCAGGGCGGAGACGCTTCCCCCAAAACCTGATCCGATTACGATGTAGTCATAGTCAAACGTTTCCGAAGTGCTCATGCAAGCTCCTTGATCGTCAAAGTTGTGACTGGATGGACAGCAGGTGTATTATCTAATGGTAACATGGGTGCCAG
Organism: Desulfosarcina sp.; assembly: GCA_030642405.1. GTDB lineage: Bacteria > Desulfobacterota > Desulfobacteria > Desulfobacterales > Desulfosarcinaceae > Desulfosarcina. The sequence goes on along the minus strand of DAOWNV010000039.1, from coordinate 11,648 downwards.
TAACGATGCAACATCCTGTGAGAGGTGTTTTTCAATTAATGGAAGGTTCTTGTTTTTTTAAATACGATTGCTGCTTTATTACTGTTCGGTTGACGGCTTTTAAAAAAATTTGTAGTATTCTAATATGATGAAAAGAGGTTATGCACTGCTTGCCTGTATTGATCCCAAAGTTGGATAAACAATATGTGAAAAGATAGATAACTAAGGGGTATCATAATGAATATAGCCAAGTTTCTACCGAATCAACCAGATGCTTAAAAAAAGGGAAGGGGATCGAAAAATGAAAAGGAGGGAATTTTTATCCTGTGCAATCACAGCCGGTGCGATAATGATGATGCCCGCAATTTGGTCCGGATGCCAGGGAAGCCGAAAGGGCAAGGATATTACGCTGCCGAATCTGCCTTACCCGGAAGATGCTTTGGAACCATATATCTCTTCACGTACAATTGGTTTCCATTACGGAAAACACCACAAAGGGTATGTCGATAAGGTAAATCGATTTATGAAGGGAACCCGTTTTTCAGGGATGCCGCTGGAGGAGATGATCGTGAAAAGCGCAGGAAACGCCGATTTTTCGAGCGTCTTTAACAACGCTGCCCAGGTTTTCAACCATACCTTTTACTGGAACAGTATGTCACCGGACGGTGGCGGGACTCCTCCCCAAACAGTCGCTGAGAAGATCGATGATGCATTCGGGGGAATTGACGCATTTAAAAAAGCTTTTATCAATGCCGGTACCGGACAATTCGGCAGTGGATGGGCATGGCTGGTGTTGCGGGAGGACAAACTCGAAGTGGTTGCAACGGCCAATGCGGACACACCTATCGCACACGGGCTGAAACCTGTTATGGTTATAGACGTATGGGAACATGCCTATTATCTGGATTACCAGAACAAAAGAAAGGATTACGTGGAGGCCTTTTTGGAAAACCTGATCAATTGGGCGTTTGTCGAAAAGAATTTAGTGGCCATGTAAGATGCAGCTTTGAGCATAAAGAAGGTATGGGTAAAATAACCATGTGCCGGATGGGACTACCTGCACCACCATAAACAGGTTTTGAAGAATGTTTTAAACGCAATTCAAACGAATGGGAAATTATAACGTCCTGATCTACACGGTTTCTAAAAAATGTTGAATGACGGTTTGAGCTCTTTTTGTCCCTTCCGGTGCCATAAACTTTCCTGCCAGGACGTGACGTCCCATGTCTTTGTTCTCGCTGAATAAAACCATCTGTTTTTTTTTGGAGGGAAAGAATGAAAACTTATACTTGGCCAATGATACGTTGATCACCCGATCCTTTGGATTGATCAGCATCAAAACCGGCATTGAGGCGTTTTTTAAGTCCACTTGCCAAGCTATCCGGACAAGTTGCATCATGGGCGTGATCGCTTTGAATGGATAACGGGCCGTCCAGTATTTTGCCTGTATGGCATTGGAAACGGTAACGCAACGCCATCCGCCGAAAAGAATTTCAAGAAGCCGCAGGCCAGGGGGCCACAAAGTGATGGCCGCAAGCGGATTTTTAGGGAAGAAGTTGGGTGAGATCAGGATCAGACGATGAATTTGAGAACCCATTTCCGGTTGGGCGGTCAGCCATGTGGCCAGGGTTCCTCCAGTGGAAGTGCCAACCAAAATGATTTTTTTTCCTAACCGTTGTCCTATGGTCAACGCCTCTACGGCATCATTCAACCAATCTTTCACTGTGGCTTCTGCCATGGCCTGTCCATCTTGGCCGTGGCCGGTGAGGCGGGTATAAAATAAATTGGCCCCGTAGTACTGGGCCAAGCGGTCACACAACGGCCATGTCTCCATTCGGCTGGCCGAAAACCCATGAATGTAAACGATGGCAAACTCTCGCTGCTTACGTATTGCGCTATACCAAACGATCTTTTTTTCACAATCGTTTCGGATGTCTGGAACACCGGATTCGGATCGGGCAAGATAATCTTCCAAACTTTCCATCTTCTCAGGAATCGGAGGGGGCGCAGTCGACTTTTTTAACATGAACGGATTTTACCAGGTAATCTGTATCGGGTCAATTGTCGAAAGCGACTGGAAGCTGCGCTGTATAGTTCAACGGGGCATGGTCGGCGAGAAAAGCGGGAGCCTGAGAAAAAACACGATACGAAATGGGTCTGTTTTCATTTTTAATTATTGTTCCGGCGTGAATAAAACGCGATCTACGTCCGGATGGTGGGAGTTCGGTAACAATATCGTTTGGGTTTATGACGTTGAAAATGGGTATATGCGAAACAGTTCTTGCGAATGCAGCGTTGCCGCATCGTGGTGCACCAAAGGTGTACACCCCCATGGGAGATCTCAAAGAAGCCGCCAAAACAGCCAAGGCACCACCTAGGCTGTGTCCCGTGAAAAATAATGGTTTAGCTACCTTTTGCAACGCATCGTCGATGGGCTCCCAACATGTTTTCAATATCGACTTGAATCCACGATGGACCGAACCGCCCGCAGGCCATGGAGATAATGTGAAATCCAGGTTGATTCGCCAGTTGGCCAAGTGTCCGGTAGTTCCTCGGAACACGATTACGGAAAAGGGTTCTTTCACAGTTTTTTTGCTTTCCACAAGCGCGCATTGAATTGTCGGCGTGACGAAAAATTTCCGCTCAATCAGGCCCACTCCGTCCAGGAAATCATTCCGTGAGCGGCTACTTGCAACCCCTTCGGTGTGATCCTGATGGTAAATTAATCGTGATAGTTCGGACAACCACCACGCATTTACCGGGTTAAACACTTCAGAATCGGCTACAAAGGGCAGTGGGTTCCTGTCTATAAAAAAGTTATCGTACGATCCGGGATTTAATACCGCTTTCCAAGAATGGTCAAATGCCATGCGAAATGATTGCCTTTCGTTTATACAATATCTCGTCATTCTAATGAGCTCTGATGAATGGGTCAATCATTTTGTTAGATTTATGTTAGGATCGATAAAGGTTGTTCCCAGAGTACCCGCATTTGAAGTTTTATCCATTTTATCGTGGGCATGGTCCGTTTTTGCAAGTTACGATCGCCCGGTCGGATGTCGTTTTTTTGTAGGAGCCGGCCATGCCTGCAACAATGATCTACTCATCACTTTTGTTAACCGTTCTTGAATTTCAAAACCTTGAATGATTTTGCAAAATGGCAAGGAGGTATAGTGTACCACCGGCAACCGATGACTTGGTGCTTCACTTGTATCAGCATCGGATTGATAGGGATTGTGGGTGGCATGGTACCATTGCTGTCAAATGCCGAAGAAAACTTGGGTTTACAATTGTTGTATCTGCTGCGAGGACCTGAGGAAACAAGAGAGGATGTGGTGATTGTTGCCATTGATGATCGGTTTGCCAGGGCGATGAACCTCCCGCCGGCACCCCACAAATGGCCAAGGCAGCTTCATTCTCAGTTGATAAAAAAATTGTCTGAAAGGCAGCCTTCAGTAATTGTGTTTGATTTGATCTTTTTCGATCCCCAGGATGATTTCAATGATCAAGCATTCGCAACAGCCATTCGTGATGCCGGAAATGTCGTATTGACCCAAAGCATAGACAGACAAACCATGCCGGTAGTAGGCCGGAGCAGTGATATAACCTTGCAGTTGAACATTGAGAGACTTATGCAAAAAAGGAAGCCATAGCTATTTAAATCTTTACGGCCCCCCGGGAACCGTCAAAACCTTTTCCTACCACAACCTGTTGCCCCAAAAGGATGCCCGGAAGCCGAATAAAGATGTTATGTTGCCTGAAGGCTCTGCTATTTTCGTGGGGCAAACGGTGAGTACCTGGTTAAAAACGCACGACACTTTTTACACCGCCTTTTCAGGTGATACGAGGCAGGACATCAGCGGTGTAGAAATTGCCGCTACAGCTTTCTCCAACCTGCTGGAAAACAAGAGCGTTTATCCACTGACTACGTTACAAAAAAGAATGGGCTTATTCATGTTCTGAAAGAGCTGCCCTACCGTTTTTAAACTTCTACATCCACTCGCAGTTGTTATTTCGATCACACCTTTACTATGAATCATGGTTTCTGATTTTGACCACAACATGATCAATTGGTAATGTTCACGTCATTGTGCAGTAACACGGCTGAACTATAATATCATCATTCAGGAAATCAGTGCTAAAGTATTCTTATTACGGTTTTTATATGACACAAGGAGGATTACAATGGCCGTGTCCAACAAAAGACTTCATCCCATTTTTATTTTATTTTTGCTTTATGGAATAGCAACTTTTTTGCTTTGTGCAACACCGATCGGCAAAAATGCACACGCATTTTCCGCCCCGGAAAGCTTCAGTGACCTGGCTGAGGCGGTTAAACCCGGTGTGGTAAACATCCGTACCGTCAAAACGATCAAAGGTGGGAGTCCTGTTTTTAGACATTTTTTCGGAAGTCCGTTTGGTGGTAACCGGAATCCTTTCGACGAGTTTTTCGGATCGCCCCATGGAGACGGGCAACAGCGTGATTTTAAACAGCGGAGCCTCGGATCAGGATTTGTCATCGATAACGAAGGTTTTATCGTTACCAACAACCATGTAATTGAAGACGCCCATCAAATCAAAGTGATTTTGTCCAACGACAAAGAATTCGATGCCGAACTGGTGGGACGCGATCCAAAGACGGATTTGGCTTTGATTAAGATCAAAGGATCGAAGGCTCTTCGCCCTCTTGAACTGGGTGATTCAGAAAAATTAAAGGTAGGGACCTGGGTTGTGGCGATCGGAAGCCCATTTGGTCTGGAACAGACGGTCACAGCCGGAATCGTGAGCGCCAAGGGGCGAATCATCGGTTCAGGACCGTATGATGATTTTATTCAGACTGACGCTTCCATCAACCCTGGAAACAGTGGAGGGCCGTTGCTCAATATGGATGGCGAAGTGATAGGAATCAATACGGCCATAATCGCCAGTGGGCAGGGTATCGGTTTCGCCATTCCCATCAATCTGGCCAAGGGTATCATCGACCAACTGAAGGATAAAGGAGAGGTGACTCGCGGATGGCTGGGTGTAGGAATTCAGGATCTTACACCGGAACTTGCGGACTATTACGGTCTGGAGGCTGAAAAGGGTGTTCTTGTGACACAGGTTTTCGAAGGGGATCCGGCGGATAAGGCCGGCATCAAGGTCAATGATATTATTTTATTTGTCGATGATAAACGCGTGGCTACCGGTCGAGAGCTTTCTTCCATGATCGCCAATACTTCTGTTGGGCATAAAACCAAGATTGATCTGATCCGGGACGGGAGAAAAAAGAGTGTCACGGTGACTTTGTCTAAAAGAGACGACGATGAAAAGGTCATTGCATCTAAAAAACGGGACAATGATGAACTGGGTATTGAGGTGACGAATTTGAACTCGGACATTGCACGTCGCTTCGGTATCGACGGAAATGAAAACGGTGTGTTGGTTACGGACGTCACGGACGGCAGCGATGCCCAAAAAGCGGATGTACGCCAAGGGGATATTATCAAGGAAATTAATCACAAAACCGTGAAAGACCGCAATGATTTCGCCTCCCTGATGAAAAAAAACAAGAACGACAAAATCATAAAACTTCTGGTCAAACGACGTAATGCCGGGTATGTGGTTGTCAAGATAGAGCGATGATCAAAACCGTTTGAGAGCTGTGAACATCGGCAGACCCTGGTAACTATTCAGGGTCTGCCGATGTTTTTAAAGGAGTCGGCAATAATTTTCCATCATGGTCTCTAAATGTGGTTACCCTGTAATCAAGGCTTGACAGGATTGAAAAACGGAACTAAATTATTGCCGAAAAGGATAACTTCCCAATCTTTAGGATTGTGACTTTTATTAATTACTGGGAATTATTTTCATCCCCAATCCTTAGCGGTAAGCGAACCGATTGGGCGAGACGGAAAGGATAGATTGATGCCGGTTTACGAGTTCCAGTGCAAATGTGGCCATGTTACCGAAGAATTGGTTCAGATGGACACCAAAACGGTTGAGTGCCCCGAATGTCATGGGAAAGCCAAGAAAATAATGTCCCCATGCAGCTTTGAATTGAAAGGTGGAGGCTGGTACGCTGACGGATATTCCTCTACGAAAAAATAGCCGCTTTTCCCACCTTTACTATACTCTAATAAAAGAGGGGTGAAATATCTACAGAGATCGGAGATACAAGCTGATTGCGTCTGCAACGCTTTATTTCCGTCCACCCCTATCTAAAAGAATCCGCCCCTTACGACCTGTTATCTATGCCGGCCTGTGTGCCGGCTGTTTTATTTTGTAAAGAACAACAGGAGGTCAAATGACACACGTACCTATCCACGGGATAGAAGCTTTAACCGCTTTTGCCATCGATTCGATTCGAAATGCAGGCCAGGCAGCAATGGAAAGCTTCGGTAAAGGCAAGAGACAGGTTAAGTTTGACGAAGGGCTGGTCACCAAAGCTGAATTGCAGATTAGCCAGTGCTTTCGAAATGCCATAGACAAGCACTATCCAGACCACAGGATGTTTACCAACAGAGCTCTTAACACGGAGTACACCCATGACAGCAAACGATATCTATGGATTTTCGACCCCATAGACGGTGTGGATAATTATCAGGCAGGTATCCCCATTTGGGGGATGTCTTTGGCACTGTTAGAAAATTTTTGGCCGGTATTCGGCGCATTTTATATGCCGGCCACAGGTGACCTGTTTCATGCCCGGGCCGGAGGAGAAGCTTTTTGGGGGGATAAACGAATACAGATGGCCGATGATCGGGCCATTGATGATGAAAGCCTGATGTTTATTTTTTCCAGGTTCCATCAGCACTATGATTTCAGGTTTCCCGGAAAGGTCAGGAATCTGGGCTGTACAGGTGCACACTTGTGTTACGTAGCCATGGGACGGGCAGACACGGCGATTACGGCCAACGAGTCCTTTCAGGATCTTGCCGCTACACGAATGATCGTTGAGGCGGCAGGTGGACGGTTGTATAAAACCTGTGGTGAAAAGTTTTACCTGAACGATTACCTAAACGGAGAGCGAATAGAAGAGCATTTGCTGGTTGCTGTTCCTGGAAATTGTAAAGCGATCGTAAATTGTCTCGATAAAAGACACTGACGCTGTTTCAATATTGCCGTGTTGGTGTCTATTCATCTTTTTCTATAACCGATGTGGTATTTTCCAGCCGGTAGATGAAGACACAAATAGAAAGGCCGGCAGTAAAAAGAGCGCAAAACAACAAAAAACTATCTGAGTTCTTTTTCCAGAACATAAAAAACAAGAAAGCGATAATTGCCAGTAATTTGGTGCTCATGATGCGTCCATGATTCGCTGCTATGATTATTAAAGCATTTGGGTACTATCTTGATTATCGTCCGTTTCATTCAAATCTGAACCCCTCTTTTTAATGTACGGGCAGCACACCTAAGGAGGCCTGTTAATGGACAGTGCAACCCTTTACGTAGTTGATCTATTTGGAAAAATCAGCCGTATTCCAAGATGTTCAAAAAAAGAAGAAAAGATTTCCCTGTGGTTGCAACAGTGGGCGAAAAAAAGAGGCTTTGGTATCCAAACGGATGCGACTGGAAACCTGGTGATACAGGTTCCTGCTACTGAAGATTTCGAAAAAGCGCCTGTTATCATTCTTCAAGGTCATATGGACATGGTTTGTGAAAAACGGGAGGGTTCCGATCACGACTTTGCAAAAGACCCAATTAAGCTCGTGCATGACGGCCCATGGCTTTCCGCCCGGGAAACAACGCTGGGCGCCGATAATGGCATCGCCGTTGCCATAGCTCTTGCCCTTGTCGACAGTCCCCATGTCTCTCACCCGTCTTCTGCTTGGAACTGCTGTTCACGGTGGACGAGGAGACCGGTTTGAACGGGGTAAAAGATATGGATGCTTCCCTTGTTTCGGGAAAGATCCTAGTCAACCTGGATTCGGAAGATGAGGGGGTATTTGTGGTCGGGTGTGCGGGCGGTAGAGATACTACTTTTAAAAAGTCATTGGATTGTAATCAACTGGATGAGGCGTATGAATTGATCAGCCTTTTTGCAAAGGGAATGAAAGGAGGGCACAGTGGAATCGATATTGCCAAACACCGTGCCAATGCCAACAAGGTAATGGCCCGTATCTTGATCGCCGCCATACAGAAAGTTCCTTTGGAATTCGTGGAATTAGGTGGGGGGACGGGGAGAAATGTGATTCCACGAGCATGTGAGGCTGTTGTTGCTTTCCGCCGAGATCAGGTAGATGATTCGTTTTCAACCATGGAGGCCATGGCAGATACCATTCAACATGAGTTTTTAACGGTTGAACAGGGATTGAAGATCCATATTGATAAAAAGGGACCGGTAGAAAAAGGTACTTGGGGTGTAAGCGAATCGGATTCCGCTCAGATAGTGAATCTGTTGATGGCAATGCCCAGCGGACCGATCGAAATGGACAGTGATGATCCAATGACGGTTCAAACATCGGCCAACCTGGCCATGGTCAAGATCCAAGACAAAGAGTTGGTTGTGACATCAAGTCAACGAAGTTCGGTGCCTTCCAGGCTCGATGCAGTCTGCAAGACAGTGGAGGCCGTAGGACGCCTTGCCGGAGCTACGGTCAATACGGAAATCGGTTATCCTCCATGGCCGATGTGCCGGGAATCCATGTTGCTCAAGCGTTGTACGAAACTGTATCGTGGGTTGTTCGAAGTCGATCCAACGATCCAGATCATGCACGCAGGGCTGGAATGCGGCGTAATCGGCAACCTATGCCCTGGGATGGATATGATCTCTTTGGGGCCAACCATAGAAAACCCACATTCTCCATCTGAACGGCTTTATTTGCCATCGGTAGGGAAGGTGTGGCAACTGATGGTAGCCCTGTTACAGTCTTTTAAAAATGATTAAGGGCCGTGATTTATCCCCAATGTTGGAGTTATCTGTGTTTGCCGATTCCTTTAATCCGCTCTACCGGTTTGACCGGCCCCGGGTTTTTAGCATTGCCCACTGTACCAATCGTGCTACCCTTGTGCCTGTGTCGCCCATATTCTGAAGCCGGACGAGACGGTTTACCCCCCGAATTTCGTGAAATAGACTGCTTTTTTGGTAGTCGCCCACCGGTGGTTTCCGTCAAAATCTGATTGAATGTTTTTCGCCTGTATGTCCGACCTTTCGTTGATTTTGATGATGGAGGGGCAGGGGAGTTCCCAAATGCGTTTAACGTTGTAAAAAGATGATCGATCCAAGAACGGGTTTTTGTTTTTTTGGGGGCCGGAGTTGGATCTTGACCGGTTTTTGGATGCGAGGAAGGCGAAGAGGGCTTGATATTTGAGTCAGATCCCACATGATGGCTTTTCAGATACGCTTTAACACGGTCATAGGCAATATTGATGCATTTCAGCTGCTCTTCAGCACCGTATTTTTCGGTCGATTTTTCGGGGAACTTGTCAGGATGCCACTGACGAACCTGTGACCTGTAGGCTCGTTTTGCCTGTTCAGCATTCGCATTCCCGTCCAATCCCAGGATCTTGAAACTTTCCTGTATATCCATTGCCATCTTTCGTTTGAAGGTCGGCTAAACATAAGAAAAAACCACCTTGGTGTCAATTGGAGCCTTGACCCGAAGATAAAAAACTTATAATTTACGATCCAATTTCCATTGATGACCAAGGAAGAAGAATGAAAAAACGCCAACTTACTTTGTCCTATATTTTCTTTTATCTCCTTTTTTCAGACGATGCCTGGAGGGTTGCCGCTGGTTTTCTATGTGCGATTTTCATAGGCCCTATGTTGACCCAGGGGCGAAACATGAGCCAGGGCGGTGAAGCCATGGTGTGGGTGATGATAATGGCTATCGGATGGTCAGCAGCGGCTTGGCCGGCCAGAAAGATCACCGGCTTCTTCAAACGTACCGTGAAGCGGGTTTTGTAATCCCCTGCCATTGACTATAGTTCAAGAGAAGCAATTTACTTTGTGATGACAAACAAGCCGATGTGCGCCATCAGGTTGGTTGCCCAACTCCACATGGCTGAGCGCACCCAGCGGCTTCCAATGAGGTATCGCTTTTGCTCTATGGTAATACCTTGGACGCGACAGAAATCGAAAAAGTCCAGTATGGAGAGCACACGAATGTTGGGGGTGTTATACCATTCAAAGGGCAGAGCGGCCGACTTGGGTGCACGACCGCCGAAAAACAACCCTTTTCTGAGCCGCCATTGAGAGAAGTTGGGAAAGCCGACAATCCCGTGTTGACCGATGCGAAGCATCTCTTCGATAACCATGGGAGGATTTTTTACCACCTGGAGTGTCTGGTTGAGGATCACATAGTCGTAGGATCTGTCGGGAAAGTCGGAAAGACCTTCATTGAGGTCACCCTGATAGACATTCAATCCGAAAGATAGACCGTTGACCAGTTGCATGCCGTCAATGTCCAATCCGGTCCCACGGATACCCTTTTTAGATACCAACTCGTTGAGCAGGCTGCAATCACCGCAGCCCAGATCCAGCACTTTTGCTCCATTGGGGACAAGGGTAAAAATCACGTCGCGGTCGGTACGGCTCAGACGGTTCACATACTGTGTATTCATGAAACCACCTCTTTGGCTACTCCGCTGAGAAAACCCTGGACGATACGTGTCAATTTCTCTTCTTCCAGCAAGAATGCATCATGCCCGTAAGGTGAATCGATATCTATGAAAGAGACGGACTTGCCGCCCGAAAGCAGGGCACACACTATTTCCTTGCTCTGAGAGGTGGGAAACAACCAGTCCGAGGAGTAGGAAATGAAGAGATAGCGTGCTGTTGTGCCGGCAAAAGCTTTTTTTAACGGGCCGTAGCTTCTGGCAATGTCGAAGTAGTCCATTGCCTTTGTGATGTAAAGATAACTGTTTGCATCGAAACGCTTGGTAAACGCACTGCCTTTGTGGTCCAGGTAGGATTCAATGGCGAACTCCTTGGAAAAATTGTAACTCAGCCGGTTGCCCGATTGCAACCGCCTGCCGAATTTTTTGTCCAAAAGCAATTCGGACAGGTATGTGATATGGCCGACCATGCGGGCGATGGCCAACCCCTTTTCCGGGCCGGCGTCGGCTGCATACTTTCCCTCCCGCCATTTGGCGTCCTGGGTGATGGCGCTACGGCCAACCGCGTTGAAGGCGATGGCCTGGGTGGAAAGACGAGCCGCCGAGGCAATACAGATTGCAGAACGAACCATATCCGGATAGCGAAGGGTCCACTCCAACACCTGGAAACCACCCATGGAGCCACCTGCCACGCAATACAACCGCTTAACCTGTAGATGATCCATCAAATGTTTTTGAGCAGTCACCATGTCACCGATGGTAACGACGGGAAATGCCAGGCCGTAAGGTTCGTTTGTTTCAGGATTGATGCTGCCCGGCCCAGTTGATCCCTTACAGCCGCCGATGACGTTTGAGCAGATTACCCAGTACTTGTCCGTATCAAAGGCTTTGCCGGGCCCGATCATGCCGTCCCACCAGCCCGTGTAGCGATCATGGGGGTCATAAACCCCTGCGGCGTGATGGTCGCCCGAGAGAGCATGGTAGACTAAAATGGTATTGGAGCGGTCTTCATTCGGCGTTCCGTAGGTCTCATAAGCAATCTCAACTGGGCTCAGACAATGACCTGAATCCAGAGCCATGGGATTATCTTGGCTGCCGAACTGATAGATTGCCGGCCTGACGCGTCC
>DAOWNV010000292.1 GCA_030642405.1 Desulfosarcina sp. | reverse complement strand
GATACGATCGCAATATACGCAAAGTCCGAGGAGGTTCAATCCTTTTTGACAAATGCTTACGGTTATGCCGTCTTTCCGACCATTGGCAAGGCCGGAATCGGTATAGGCGGATCGTACGGCACAGGCCAGGTCTATGAAAAGGGTGTTGTAACCGGGACGGCCTCTTTGGCGAAAATCAGCATCGGTTTTCAATTGGGCGGTCAGGCATTCAGCCAGATGATTTTTTTCGAAGACAAACGGTCCTATGACGAATTTACCAGTGGTGAGTTTGAATTCGATGCGGCTGCTTCCGCAGTGGCTATTACAGCAGGTGTCCAAGCCAAAGCAGGCACCGAGGGTGCTACGGCGGGTGCCAGTGCAGGCCCTGCAACCGGCAAACAGGTAAAAAACAGCTATCACAAAGGCATGGCCGTATTTGTTCATATCAAAGGTGGGTTGATGTACGAAGCCGCCATCGGCGGCCAGAAATTCAGCTTCAAGCCTAAAAAATAAAAATCAATCGTAATTAAATAGGCCAGTCAGTCGAATACCGATATTGTTGAGTTCGACTGGCTGGCTGTCCTGTATACATAATCACTTCATTAGGTAATAGTTATGGAGATGGTATGAAAAAATATGTTGCTGAATTCTTCGGAACATTTTGGCTCGTTCTTGGAGGTTGCGGAAGTGCGGTATTAGCTGCTGCTTTTCCGGATGTAGGCATTGGTCTGTTGGGGGTTGCTCTGGCATTCGGCCTTACGGTATTAACGATGGCCTTTGCCATCGGGCATATTTCCGGCTGTCATCTGAATCCGGCTGTTTCCATCGGACTTTGGGCGGGAGGTCGTTTTCCGGCCGGTGATTTACTGCCCTATATCGTAGCTCAAGTGGCCGGTGCCATTGTGGCGGGTGGTGTTCTTTTTGTTATTGCAAGCGGTCAAGCCGGTTTCGACCTTTCGGCAGGGTTTGCCTCCAATGGATATGGAGCCCATTCACCGGGGGGATACTCCTTGCTAGCGGCATTGGTCACCGAAGTAGTGATGACTATGATGTTCCTGGTTGTGATTCTCGGATCAACGGATAAACTGGCACCTAAGGGTTTGGCTCCTGTTGCGATCGGTCTTTGCCTGACGCTGATTCACCTGATCAGCATTCCGGTAACAAATACATCCGTCAATCCGGCACGCAGCACGGGCGTTGCCATTTTTGTCGGCGACTGGGCCGTTGCCCAGCTATGGTTGTTCTGGCTTGCTCCCATAGTGGGAGCCGTGATAGGTGCGGGTATTTATCGGTTTATAGGAAGCTCGGACGATTGATTATATTTCCTATAGTATTTTCCCCCGAGTACTGATCGTTACCTGGTTTTGAGGTACGATGACACCTGCTTTTTCCAATCCCTTTTTCACTATCGTGGGTAGACTGGAACAACAAGGCACTTCCATGACTATGGTGGTGACGCTTTTTATTCCGGCCACATTGAATATCTCTGCAAATTTATCAATATATTCCTGAACATCGTCAAATTTGGGGCACCCCACCATCACAACTTTACCCTTAATAAAATCACGGTGTAGGCTGGGAAAAGCAACAGGGACACAATCAGCAACCACTAGTAAATCAGCACCTTTCAAAAAAGGCGCAGTTGGTGGTATCAATCGAATCTGAACCGGCCAATGGCTCAAAGCGGAATCAACCTTGTCAAAGGTTTTTGGCGTGTTTGCCTCCTGACAGCCGGTTGCCGGTACAAAGCTTTGGATCTGGGTAGACGGGCAGCCACATGGCATGGTTGGTTTATCTTCTTTCTTCACAGATTCCAAGTGCTTCTCAACCGCATCCTCGTCGAAATCTTCGGCCTCTCGTTCTATTATCTTCAGGGCGTCCTGGGGGCAGTCTCCCATACAAGCACCCAAACCATCGCACAAGTTATCGGAAACCACTTTGGCTTTCCCGTCGATGATCTTCAAGGCGCCTTCTGCACAGGCGAGGATGCAGTTACCGCATCCGTCACAACGTTCTTCATCAATTTCAATGATCTTTCGCATTATTTTCATTGGAGTCACCTATAAGTCTAATACTTTTCGGGCCTTTTGCCTTCCACTCTCCGTCAGAAACTTCTCCGAAAGAATGGTTTCCATTTTGTCATTAGAAAGCTCGTTTGCTTTTTTTTGGTCCTCCAGATTGGCGATCCAATCTGCGTCGTAAAGTACTTTGAAGTTCAATGTTTCTTCTTCTCGTGGATGGTGGTGATGACCGATGATATCGCACACCTCTTCCACTAGCAGAGGCTTTGCTCCCAGTTTTTTCAAAATCTCGCGAGCCACAGGAGGACCCTCCGACTCCTGATAGTCAGCCTCGTTGCTGCCGTGTTTTTTTTCTGCTTCAACAATCCCGATGTCGTGCAGATAAGCAGCACACAAAACCACAGCAGGGTTGCTTCCTTCAACCTTTCCGATGTGTTCGGCATACCGGGCCACCCGGGTCGTATGGCCAATACGCTTGAAATCACTTTTGAAGTAGCGTTTCATCTCAATGGCCACCCGGTCTTTAAGAAGGTCTTCTTTTTGCAGCAGAACTTCTTCGGGTAGTGTTCCAATGCACTGTTCAGCATATTGGCAGTAAGCGGCACAGCCGAAATCCATATTAGGATTCACAAACCGGTGTTGACATTTTGGGCATTTGCGTGCCGTGTCATCTTTGAAGAATTCCACACTGGCCCCGCATTTCGGGCATGGCACCTCGTAGATGGCACCGGGTTTCCAGTAGAGTGTATCTTGTCCGGGGCATTTCATGGGCGTTCTCCATTGTTTTTTGGTTAAAATTTTTAGTTTGCCACCAGCCCAGTGCTGATTTTTCTTCACTTTTACCTGATAAGCGGACACTCTGCCTTGACTTACATCAAAATTTCAGCAAACCTATCAACTTAGCTGTTTTTACCCAAAATTGGAGTTATTTCAAAGCTGTTAAGGATGAAAAATGACGAAAATGATAAATTCAACGCTTGCCGCCACACCTCTTTTTAATGGACTTTCAGATCAGGAGCTTGGTGAAATCGGTGATATCGCCATTGATCGGAACTACAAACGGGGAGAATCCATTTTCATGGAAGGTGATGAGGCGAATGGTTTTTATATCGTTGCCAAGGGCCAGGTTAAAATCTTCAAAACGTCTATAGAGGGAAAAGAACAGATCCTGCACATTTATGGGCCGGGGCACCTTTTCGGGGAAGTGCCGGTTTTCTCAGGCTCCCATTTACCTGCCAATGCCTTGGCATTGAAAAAAAGCCAAATTCTATTTCTTCCCCGCAAGGCATTCGTCCATTTGATTACCCGGCATCCATCCTTGTCCATGAACATGCTTGGAGAACTGTCCATGCGGCTGCGGCAGTTTACCTTGCAGATCGAGAACCTCTCTTTGAAAGAAGTTCCGTCCCGGCTGGCATCTTACCTGATCGTGCTTGCCGAAGAGCAAAAAGAGACAAATTGCGTGAATTTAACAATATCAAAAGGGCAGCTGGCCAGCTTGCTGGGCACCATCCCGGAAACCCTCTCCCGAATTTTTGCCAAAATGTCCTCCCAAGGCCTGATCCTGGTTGAAGGCAGGTCCATTCATCTTCTGGACCCTGCCGGTATT
>DAOWNV010000041.1 GCA_030642405.1 Desulfosarcina sp. | reverse complement strand
CTATCATGACGACCAGCGATCGAACATCCGACCTGTTGTTGAAGATCTCATTGCAGGAAGACTTCCCATGATTTCAGACAATCAGGTCTGCGGTGGAGGCGAAGGAGGGCGTTGATCTTTTAGAAACAGATCTGATCTGTATGGTATCAAAAGGTGAATGCTTTTCTTAAATAAAAAATATTTATCACATCGATGCCGGATGTGAATCCGGTATCGATGCAAGAAAAGGAAATGTCAATGAACATTGCCGTCACATCCACGGGACAGGATTTGGACTCGCAAATGGATCCACGTTTCGGGCGGGCTGCCTATATTCTCATTGTCGACTCTGACACTATGAAGTACGAAGTGTTGGATAACGCTGAAAATGTCAATGCTTTTAAAGGGGCTGGTATTCAGGCCGCCGCCATGATCAGCGATAAAAAGGCCGATGTGCTGTTAACCGGGTATTGCGGCCCCAATGCTTTCAAAACACTGGATGCCGCTAAAATTAAAGTTGCAGGAGATGTCAAAGGTACGGTACGCGAGGCGGTTGATGCGTTTATCAACGGAAAAGTAACGATGGTTTCCGAACCGAACGCACAAGGGTATTGGTAAGCCTTAACGCGTTTCGATGCAGAAACGGTTATTTTGGATAGACTTTCTTCTATTTAGTAAAGATCGAAAGACACGCTTTTTAGGAAAGTGCCCGCAAAAATTCCTCTTGAGGAACTTCTCTTCCGGTCCACAACAGAAAAGTCCGTCTAGCTTGGTAGGCCAAGGCGGACTGGCCATCCAAAAAGGAGCTGTTATTTCTCTTTGCTAAAGCTTGCCAAATATTGTTCCGTCTTCCATAGTTGAGATCAAATACCAGTTGGCAGCGAGAGCTTTTAAAATTATCAGCGAAATCGCTTAGCAGGGGCGATTCATCTATGCTGGAAACCGGTGTGGCATTCACAATGAGATCCACGCTCAAGGGATATGTCAACAGATCGTCCAACAATTGGGGCAACCCACTGAAACGCTCTGCCAAACTGCTGCTTTTTTCACTATCTCGACCGGATATAACAATCGATTCAGCCCGAAGCCAGTTGAGAATGAAAGCGACTGCCCGTGCGGCTCCTCCCGTACCGATGATCAACGCCCTTTTCCCTGTAATGTCGAAATTGACCTGGTTGAGTGCATCCATAATACCGATGGCATTGGTATTGTATCCTTTTAGCCGGCCACCCTTGCAAACAATAGTATTCACGGCACCAATTATATTCGCGCCTTCCGACAATACATCCAGGTAAGGCAAGACCGTTTCTTTAAATGGAGCCGTAATGTTCGCACCTGAAATGTTAAGGACTTTCAGGCTATCAAGCGCCTTTCCAATTTTGTCCTCATCAACCATGAAAGGAACATAGGCACCATTGATGCCCGTTCGGTTGAAAACCGCATTAAACATTGCCGGCGATTTAGATCGAAACACCCGCTGATTGCTGATGATACAAAACACTTTTTTCTGGAACGCAAGCGCCTCGTCCATAATCCTTTAAACCTGATTTTGTATGTATATGCGGTTACAAGTTCCGGTTGAATAAAAAGTTGGAAAACACTTCCGGGTCCGGCATACCAACCCCTTGTCTGCTATGCTTCTGTGCTTGTTGCGGACAACACAAGTCAATTGTTGACTTATATAAGGCGCGCGGATCCGGAAGCAACTTGTGGGGCCCGCCCCTACCCCTTAGAGGCGGGCCTTCGCACAAAGTTCTAAGAACATAGACTACAACAAATCCAACAGCCCTTTAAGGCTTTCGGTAATCTCTTCTGCGGAGGCAGGTTTGGGCAGATAGTCATCAGCTTCCATGCTCATGCCGTCATAGTGAGAATAACGTGTTGAAGAGACATGAGAGGCCACTGCAGTCAGCATCAAAATGGGAATATCAGAAAACTTCTCATCGCCTTTCAACTGCTTGCACACCTCATAACCATCCATCTCCGGCATCATAACATCTAAAACAATGGCGTCCGGCAGATTTGCCTTCACCTTTTCCAACCCCTGTTTCCCATCATAGGCAACCTCCACTGCAAACCCTTCTTTTTCCAAATTACCCTGTACGATGGAACAAAAATCGGGCTCGTCATCAACAACCAAGATTCTTTTTTTGTCACTCATATCAGATCTCCTTTATTCCAAGCTGATCGTTTATAATCAGCAGCCTGAGCTTTGTCTGGTTAGCTGTCGGTTTCGGGGGTACCCGTTCATTGGGGTGGCATTTTCGCCCATCTTTCCGCCCGAAACTAAAAAAATTTAATCTATCTGTGGCCTAGGCAGTACATTGGCGCGTTCTGCAATCTCAGGGACCTTGTGCTCCCATTCGATGGCCATAAGATGAACACCTGCAATGCCTTCCATCTCCTTGAACTCCTCGATCTGCTCAATGGCAAATTTTATCCCTTCTTCAGACTGCTTCCCTTTCCCTGCACCTTTGAGCCGCTCGATCAGCTCTTCCGGGACATCCATACCTGGAACCATTTTTGCCATGTACTGAGCCATACGCGCACTTTTCATCGGGGTGACGCCGGCGAGGATATAGGTTCTCTCCGTTAATCCCATGTCCACGGCCTTTTTCATGAAATCGCGAAACCGAGGCATGTTGTATATGCACTGTGTCTGAATAAAATCAGCTCCTGCATCGATTTTGTTGGCCAACCGATAGACTCGGAACTCATAAGGATCGGCAAATGGGTTTGCTGCTGCGCCGATAAACATTTTGGGTGGCTCGTCGATCTCCTCCTCATTAAGGAATTTTCCCTCATCCCTCATCTTCTTCACCATGGCAATCAATTGCATGGAATCGATGTCGTAAACATTTTTTGCCTGAGGGTGATTGCCGAATTTCTGATGATCACCGGATAGGCAAAGCATGTTTCTCACACCAAGAGAGTATACACCCAGCACATCAGCCATCATCGCCAGCCGGTTCCTGTCCCGACACACCATCTGAAAGTTAGGTTCGATGCCATCAGCTGCCATGAGAGCCGACGCCGCAGCGCTAGACATGCGAACTACCGCGGTTTGATTGTCTGTTACATTTACAGCATCCACCATACCCCGCAAATGCTCATATTTCTCTTTCAAGTGTTCAACGTTGGCACCTTTGGGCGGTCCGCATTCACCGGTAAATGCAAAATGGCCCGCCCTGAGTACTTTTTCCAAATTGCTTCCTGATTTCAAACCGTTATTGCTCATTGTACCAGCTCCTCTCTTATGCTTTTACGAGGACCGCCATCCCTTGCCGTCTGCCAATCTTTCGGAGCTCGAATCGTTCGAAGGTCTTCCAGTCGGCCCTGTTCCATTTTCTTTTTAACGATCTTGTCCCAAATACATTCCACATCCTTTGCAATCTCGCACTTTCCATCTGCACTACCCCCGCATGGTCCATGCTGGAGGCTTTTGGAGCAACGGGCAATGGGGCACAAACCATCATAGTGATGGATCACACAGGTGCCGCATCCGGCGCAACGCTCCTCCCAGATTCCGTGCTGAACCGCGCCACCAAAAAACTTGGTGTCTAACGCAGGGTAAAACGTCTGGCTGGGATATGCCTCAGAAAGAAACTGGGGGCCAACACCGCAAGCCATGGAGAGAACCGCATCATACTGATCGAAGATGTCTCGAATCTGCTCCACATATTCAGGATCGCACTGCCGCTCCAGAGTTTTTTCATCGATCTCAATAGGGTTGCCATCTTTTTTCCGCGCAATTTTCAAGGACGCTGCCAGGATACCAACCTCTTTTGCACCTCCGACATTGCAAACAGTGACACACCCTTTGCATCCCACAAGAAGAATTTTGTTACACTCCTTTATCATGTCTAGAATCTCTTCCAGAGGTTTTCGATCCGCAACTATCATAGCTTCACCTCTTTTGGGTTCCGATGGGGCTCAGCAGACCGCCCAACCGTGGTTTATGACTTGACCGGTGTGGGTCCAAGTTCTTTGATTTTCTCCGTCATTTCGGTAGCAATCTCTGCAAAACGAGAACCTTGGGCTGACGAGAGATTATACATCTGTACCCGTTCCGGCTCTATGCCCAACTCTTCAAGGGTTCGCTGAACATATTCGACTTTCCTTCTGGTTTTGAGATTTCCTTCCAGGAAATGACATTCACCTTCCAGTCAGCCGGCCACGTATACACCGTCGGCACCTCCTTCGAAGGCCGTCAACAGATGTAAGATGTCAACCCGACCAGTACACGGCACCTGAATCACCTTTACATTGCTTGGATAATTCAATCGCATGGACCCGGCCAGGTCGGCGGCTGCATATGCGCAATATTTGCAGCAGTAAGCCAGAATCTGAGGTTCAAAGGAATCATTCATGGTTTTCTCCAATGAAAGTTATGTTGTTCGTTGTTGGGCTGAGGGCTGAAGAAAAGCAGCCACAATTCGACTTTTGTCTCATGCTTGTCTTCAGTCTAAACCCCTTCAGCCTATCTGCCTATTTTCCGGGCACCCGGAGTTCTCAGGCTGCCGTTTGGGTATGGCGCCCGTTTTCCCTATTCAATCATGCGGCATCTTCCTTTTTCTCGCTGAAAAGTGCCGCTGTTTTTGCAATTATCTGTTCATCGGTAAAATGCTTGAGCTCGATGGCCTTGCCCGGACACTCAGCCACACAAGAGCCGCATCCGTGACATTCTGCGGGCTCGATAACCGCGTGACCTTCCTCACCGATATAAGGAATGTTATAGGAACAAGTCCTTACACAAGTGAGACAAACCGCGCACTTGTCCGGATCCACAACGGCAACCACACCGCCGACCATAATGGCCTCTCGGGAGAGAATGGTCATGGCACGGGAAACCGATGCCCTTGCCTGGGCAATGGTCTCTTCCAATGGTTTCGGGTAATGGGCCAAGCCGGCCATGAAGATACCCTCCGATCCGAAATCGACCGGACGAAGTTTTGCATGGGCTTCCACCAGAAAACCTTCTTCAGTAATCGGCACCTTAAACAATTCAAACAGATCTTTGTTCTCATTCGGAAGCACCGCCGTAGCCAGAACCAGCAGATCCGGTTTCAGTTCTAAGGGCATCTGAAGCACGTGGTCGCGCACCTTAACGCTTAAACTGCCGTCGGATTCCGTTACCTCCGGTAGGTTGTCTTCAATGTTGTAACGCATGAAGATAACTCCAAGTTCACGTGCTTTTTTGTACAAGTCCTCGCGAAAGCCATAGGAGCGGATATCCCTGTAGAGAACATAGATATTCATCTCCGGATTTCTCTTTTTTTGCTCCACAGCGTTTTTCAATGTATGCGTGCAGCAAAGCCTGCTGCAATAGGGTCTCTCTTCTATTCTGGATCCCACGCATTGAATAAAGGCTACTGTTTCGGCATTGGCAATACGCGGGTCATCTGCTTCTATGGCCGCGTCAAAATCAAAGTGAGTAAGCACATTGGGGTTCTTGCCGTACAAGTACTCGGTTGGTGAGTACTCTTTACCACCAGTGGCTATAATGGTTGCTCCATGTTCCACAACCGTTTCCGTCAGTGACTCGCCCGAGGTCATCAACGTAGTCGTAAAGTTACCCATGATACCGGTGGTTTCTACCGGTTCTGTCTTCATGAATACCCTGATTTTCTCATGATCACGAACTTCTTCGATCAAACTCTCCAGGAACGGTTTCACCGGTTCGCCCTGCCATGTTGCCCTTAGCATATGAGCCACACCACCAAGACCATTGCTTTTTTCCACCAGGTATACCTGAAGACCCTGCTTGGCCACACCGAGAGCCGCCTCCATCCCGGCGACACCGCCACCAACCACGAGCACTTTTTGGATCACCTCCAACCTGACCTGGTGCAGCGGCTCAATGTAAGCGGCCTTGGCCACCGCCATGCGGACAAGATCTTTAGCCTTGGCTGTTGCACGATCCGGATTGTTCATGTGTACCCAGGTGTTCTGGTCACGGATGTTGGCCATCTCGAACAAGTACTTATTCAACCCGGCATCCCGTATGGTCTCTTGGAACAAAGGTTCATGAGTCCGAGTTGAGCACGAAGCCACCACAACACGATTGATGCTGTTCTCGGTGATAACCACTTTCATCTTATCCTGCGTGTCCTGGCTGCAGGTAAACAGATTGTCCTCCACATGAACGACATAGGGCAAGGTTCTCGCATACTCTCTTATGGCGGGGACGTCTGCCACACCGCCAATGTTGATGCCGCAGTTACACACAAAAACACCAATCCTTGGTTCTTGATCGGAAACGTCAATCTCTTGCGGCAACTCCTTGGTTTTAATCAGCGTGCCTCTGGCTTCGGCCAACGGAGTCGTTGCCGTTGATGCTGCGGCAGATGCTTCCATGACCGATTGCGGAATATCCTTGGGCTCCTGGAAGGCACCGCACACGAAAACCCCGGGCCGGCTGGAGCTGACCGGTTCCAGTGTCCGGGTGGCGGCATGCAGATGTTTGTTAAGCTTGATGCCGACCGTTTTTGCCAGATCAATTGACTCTTTGTTTGGGGCCAAGCCGACGGCCAGAACCACCATATCGAAAGTTTCCTCAACTAGTTCGCCTTCCTCCGTCACATATCGCAGCCGCAGGTTGTCATCCTCAATTGGATCTACAGTATGAACTTTCGACCGCACAAACCGAACGCCCCGTTCATCCCGGGTTCTCATGTAGTACTTCTCAAACTCCTTCCCATGCGTTCTCATGTCCATAAAGAAAACGGCTGCATCCAGCGGTTTTTCACTGTGTTCCTTGGCGATGACCGTCTGTTTGTTGGTATACATGCAGCATACCGAAGAGCAGTAGCTGTGATCCGAGCAGTTGATATCCCGTGACCCCACACATTGCAGCCAGGCAATCTTATCCGGCTCTTTATTATCAGATGGTCTTACCAGATGACCCTCGTAGGGACCGGAAGCGGAAAGAATCCGTTCCATCTCCATGCTGGTGACAACGTTTGGGTGCGTTGCGTAGGAATAGGTCTTGTGCCGGCTGGGGTCGAAGGGAGTAAAACCCGGAGCCAGAATGATGGCCCCTACATTAATTGTTTTCTCTTCCGCCACCATGTCATGGTTGATTGCGTTGGCTAAACATGCATCCACACACTGGTAACACTCGGAACAAAGACCGCACTTGAGGCAGCGATCAGCTTCACTCTTGGCTTCTTCCTCATTATACCCGAAAGAGACCTCCAGAAAATTACATTCCCGCGCTTCCGGATCCAGGCAACGAATAGTTTTACGCGGTTTGCTTACTTCTTCACTCACATCAGGTTTGACAAATTCCCACTCCTTCCGGCGGCCTTCAGCCAGATCCAGACCGTTGATGAAACGATGAATGCTCTCGGCGGCCTCTTTCCCGGAGGCCACCGCTTCCACGACCGATTTCGGACCATAATAAGCGTCACCGCCGGCAAAAACCCAATCGATGGGGGTCTGCAAGGTTACCGGATCAGCTTCCAAACCACCGGGACGCGAGATGGCTATACCCTGCTCCTTGATACCGGTCAGATCCGTGCTTTGACCGATAGAGACGATGATGGTATCACCAAAAAACGGTTGGCATTCGTTGTCATCGTAGTTTGGATTGAATCGCCCCTCTTCGTCAAAAACCGCTGTACAAGTCTTGAACTCGATTCCTGACACACGTTTGTTTTTGTCAATAAAAAACGATTTGGGGCCGAAGCTATTGACGATTGTGATATCCCCTTCCAGGGCTTCCTCGATCTCATGCTCCCATGCGGGCATCTCTTCACGCTTTTCCAGGCAGATCAAGGTGACGTTCTCGACGCCTTTGCGCTTGGCGGTCAATGCCACGTCGATGGCCACGTTCCCTCCGCCGACAACAACGACATCCTCACCGAGTTCAATCTCTTTGCCCATGGAAGCGTCCCTGAGAAAATCAACACCTTGCAGTACGCCTTCGGCATCCTCGTTCTCCACACCCAGACTGCGTCCTCCATGCAGCCCGATGGCCATGTAGCAGGCGCTGTAACCATCAGCCTTTAGGCTTTCCAAGGTGACATCTGAACCAAATGATACTCCGCATTTGATATCGGCACCCATCTGCCTGACCACATCAATTTCTTCGGCCAGGATATCCCGGGGTAACCGGTATTCAGGAATGCCGTATCGCATCATTCCGCCGGGTTCGGGCTGTTTTTCGAAAATAGTTACGCCGTAACCCTGCTGAAGCAGGTAGTAGGCTGCGGTAATACCGGAAGGACCGGAGCCGATAATGGCAACCTTCTCATCTCTCTTCTCAGCAGTAATTTCCGGAATGTACGTCTCACCGCTTTGCTTTTCATAGTCGGCCAGGAAGCGATGAAGTTCTCGTATTGCCAGCGGCTGATCCACGTCATTGCGCGTGCAGGCACTTTCACATGGATGGTGGCAAACGCGACCGCAAACAGCCGGAAAGGGATGATCTTCTTTAAAAAGCTTTAATGCTTCCTTGTAACGGCCGTCATTGATCAGGGCGATATATCCCTGGATGCTCACGTGTGCCGGACAGGTCGCTTTGCAAGGAGCGGTGCCGTGTTTTTCAATGGCGTATGCACTGGGCATCCCTTGGGGATAAAGTTTAAACGCTGCTTTGCGCTGCCGCAGGCCTTCGTCAAACAAATTCGGGGTCTCGATGGGACAGACCTTGGCACACTCCCCGCAGGCCGTACACTTGTCCATTTCAATATATCGAGCGTTCTGTCGCAGCTTGACGGTGAAATTGCCCACGTCACCCGTTACCTCTTTTATGTCCGTTAAGGTCATCAGGTCGATGTTCAAGTGCCGCCCACATTCCACCAGTTTGGGGGAAATTACACACATGGAGCAATCGTTTGTAGGAAACGTTTTGTCCAGTTGGGCCATAACGCCACCGATGGCCGATTTAGTTTCGGTCATATGAACGTAATAGCCTGAATCGGCCAAATCCAGGGCCGCCTGAATGCCTGCAATCCCGCCGCCGACAACCAGTACGCTGCCGACAACGTCCTTGCTTTGAGTGTTTTCTTTTTCTGCCATTATACGTTCCTCATAATAATGTTGGTAATTGAGGGGTAATCGTAATATTTTTGTCGGTTAGACCATATCCATCAGCTTTTGAAGCTTCTCCTCCCACCCCATGGCGGAAATCATGACACCAGCGAATCCGGCTGCTTTTGCATCAGATAGAACTTCCGTAGCAATGGTGAGGCTCTCCAGTGGCTTGTCCGGAGCCCGCATGAGGCGTTTAATCAGATCCTGGGAAATGGTCATGTTCAAGTGTCTGGCCATGTAACGGGCCATACCCACGGATTTAAGAAGCATAATTGTAGGCAAAATTTTTACTTGCTTAAGATTTACCTTTTCCATAAACGGTTCGATAGCATTAAAGTCAAAAACCGGGGGTGCAATAAAAAAATCGACACCCGCTTCGCTTTTAGCGTCCATCAATTCCAGCTCTTTAGCCAGCTCATCTCCAGTTGCCCGTGCATTTACGTTGGCACCCAACAAAAATGAAGGAGACCCCGTCAGTTCGTTCCCGGCAAGATCTTTGCCGGCCTGAAGTGTAGAGACGGCCTTGAACAAAGTCATCAAGTCAATATCGTGAACTGCTTTTGCCTGATGGTGATCGCCCAGACTGGGATCCTCACCGGAGACACCCATAATATTGACTATACCCGCACCGTATGCAGCCAACAGATCTGCTTGAAGAGCAATCCGGTTGCGGTCCCTGCAATTAACCTGCATGATGGTCTGCAACCCCTGGCTTTGGAGCACCATTGCCCCACCCAGGGCACTCATCCGCATGACTGCGTTGCCCATTTCCGGCACAAGGAAAGCGTCAACTGACTTTTTAACACGCACTGCACTGTTGACCATTTCTGAAACATCTACCCCCTTTGGCGGTTGCATTTCCGCAAGAATGATGAACTTACCGACATCGAATCTGTTTTTTAGATACATAAGCCAATCCCCTTCTGGTTGCTGAGGAAACAAAAGGTACGGTTAATAAGTAAACAAGAGCTCTTGTATAATTTATCGAGAAGACGCTGTCCGCCTTTTCGTAAAGTCTGAATCTATGGATGCGGGTAAAAAATGATTTCTTGCCATTATGGAACAGCAAACCCCGTGCCACAAATTAAAGCAAAAACAAACAAGAAGAATTTCACATAATATCAAGCCGTTAAGAAGGGTTTTGAGAATTATCTCCACTTATCCAATCAAGATAAAGACCTCGACAAATATGCCAAAATGGACTACCATCGTTCATTAATCATTAAATATCGGCTGGTTGTACCAACAACTCCATTTTGGCACGGTCCAAATTGGCATGGGATGGAAAAATGAATAAAACAAATGTAGTCGTTGTAGACGACGATAGAGACTACCTGGACGTTTTAGGGAGAAAACTTGCTGCAATTGGATTTTCAAGGGTTCGTTTGGAAGAAAGCTCCGTCAAACTAGCGGAGGAGGTAAAAAATGGTTACACATTTGACCTTGCCTTAATTGATATGACCATGCCGGAGATGGATGGCATGGCTTTGCTGGAAACAATAAAGGCTAATACACCCTCTTGTGAGTGCATTATGGTTACGGCCATCAATGAAGCACGCATCGCCGTGGAGTGCCTTAACAAAGGCGCCTATGACTATCTGGTCAAGCCGGTTTCCACCGAAGACCTCGATCTTGCCATAAAACGTACACTGGAACGCAAGCGGCTGCTTGATTTGCTGAACCTTGACAAACGCGACGAACTGCCTACCCTGGAAAACGAAAAACCCTTCAAACCAATCATCACCCAATCCAAGGGCGTGCTTCGCATACTCAAGGAGGCGGAACTTCATGCCGCCAGTTCCGTTCCCATACTCATCACCGGTGAAAGCGGAACGGGAAAAGAGCTGTTGGCTCGCGCTATTCATGGGGCAAGTCCGCGCGCCAGACATCCTTTTACACCCATCAACATGGCTTCGCTCACCGACTCTCTCTTTGAAGCGGAGTTTTTTGGACACACCAAAGGGGCTTTTACCGGTGCCGAAACAAGGCGGGTCGGCTACCTGGAATATACAAACAAAGGGACACTGTTTCTTGACGAAATTGGAGACCTCCCGTTGCCTCTACAGGGCAAATTGCTACGAGTACTCCAAGATGGTGAGTTTTCTAAGCTCGGGTCTAGCACCAGGCAAAAGGTGGACCTTCGCTTCATCGCCGCCACCAACGAAAACCTTGAACAGATGATCAGTCAGAAACGATTTAGGAAAGATCTCTACTACCGCATTCGAGGCGGATGGCTTCACCTGCCCCCTTTACGTGAACGCACAGACGATATCTTATTGTTGACCAGCAAGTTTCTTGAAAAATATTATGAGGTCAAAAATGAAGGGTTTATCGATCAATCCGCCATGGAGCTTCTCGTGCGCTATCCCTATCCAGGAAATGTGAGAGAGTTGAAATCCATACTCCAATCGGCAATCAACCTGGCGCGAGGAGAACCCATCCAAGAACGCCATCTGCCCGCACATATTGTGGCAACGCTGAAAGAGTGTAAAGATAACAACGCAATTTTGGGGGAAACAACCATCAAACGATTGGCTGAAGTGGAAAAAGAACACATTTTGAACGCATACAAGCAAAGCGGTGAAAACAAATCCAAGACAGCCAGACTTTTGGGTATCGGTTTAAACACGTTGCGGCGCAAGCTAGCCGGCTATGATGTATGATGATACCAAAATACGTTTACACAACCTCATATACACCACGGCCTACGTTTCTTATACGGTCCTTTTTTTTCAACCGGAAGGTGATATTGTGAATTTTGCGTGAATTGAATCCGGTGGCTTTCATCAATGCAGCGGTATCCATCCCTCCAGATGATTTTTTGATCGAATCAAAAACTATCTGGGTGCCCGGAACCCTACGTATCTTTTCAACAACCCCATTTTTAACAACCACTTTTTTTCTTACCGGAGCTCTCTTGGCCTTAGCGTGCTCCGATTGGTCCGTTTGAGCCATTTTTTCGACCACCGTTACGATATTATCAACATTGCCGACAATCTGTTGAATACTATTGGCTATTGATTGAAGCTCCTTCTGCATTTCCTTCATAAATAGTTTGTTTTTCATGTTCTTGCGCACCTCCCATGTGTGAGTTCATTCAGTTTGTTGTTGGCGGATCTCTTATTGCTACGCGATATTTAAGTTTGAGGGCAGCACTCTTGGTCATTTTAGGACTGCTTCCTAAAAGTATGACGGGAGTTCTCGATCTTGTATACGTTGCACCTTTGCAGAGATTATGGATTTTAAGCCGTTGGAATCCTTTATAGCTTGTATCAGTTTCATTTTGTTCATTCGATCAGTGCTTCTAAAACATGATATCATCGAAAGAACAACATAAATTCACTGAATTATAATTATCCCAAAGGAATATGTCAATAACATCAAGACACTTCGGGCATGGAGCCAAACGATTAGCCTTATTTTCACCCTTTTCTACTTTGTTCTGATATGTTTTAATCTGTTCAAGCGTCGCCGTTTGCACCAAACCGGTATCACTTCTGTTTTGAATGTGTTGTTTTTAGGATTGATTACAGAAAATAATCAAATAGGAATAGTATGAAAATCATCGATTCGAAGGTTGTAAACAAAAACAGATTCGTTACAGTGGTTGCAGTTACCTATGAGGACCAAAAGGGGAATCGCAAGCAGTGGCATATGGTCAGCCGGGGAAACCAGCCAAAGTGCATTACCGGCAGGATACAGCGCCCTGATGCAACGATCATCGTTCCTTATCACCAGCAGAAAAACAAACTGGTAGTAATCAAGGAGTTCCGCGTTCCAGTTGGTGGCTATCAATACGGCTTTCCGGCAGGGCTTCTGAACCCGGGTGAAGAATTAGCCGCTGCTGCGGGCAGGGAATTGCATGAAGAGACCGGTTTGGACCTGGTGCGCGTCTACCGCCACAGCCCAGCCATTTTTTCGTCTGCCGGAATTACGGACGAAACCATTACCATGGTATTTGCCGAAGTGTCCGGTGCACCAGGTACACATCTCAACGAAGATTCGGAGGACATAGAAGTCTTTATGATGGATCAGACAACGGTGCGGGAACTGATGCAGCAAGAAGACATCGTTTTTGGTGCACGTGCCTGGCTGGTAATGGACGCTTTTGTGCGCATGGGGAAAACTTATTTGACCGGAGGGGAGACCGTCATGTAAAAAAACACCATGACTGCTGCAAGGCCATAGACGCTGCTGTTGCGTTGTCTTCCAGCAGTCAAATTACACCTTAAGACATAGAAATGATGGAAGTAATCGAAGAAGTAGCAACAGATCTATCCGATCAGTTTACCGACAGGTAATATATTGACTATGTAGCTGTAATAGTTCAATCCGGCATACATTAGTTCTTTATCTAACGCTCCCCTCTACGATAGGATTCCCCCAGCATTGCAGGGGCGTTAAGAAGACGACTGTCCCTTAATCCGCCCACAAGCAATACTAGTAGCGTCGCAATGTAGGGCAGCATGGCCGGAAAATTAGGTGAAATCCCCAATGGCTGAAGGAGATACTGCATCACAAAGATACCTCCAAAAAGAAAGGCGCCGAAAATTGCACGCACCGGGTTCCACAATGCGAAAATCGTTAGGGCAATGACTATCCAGCCCCGGCCGGCCGTCATACCTTCAATCCATGATTTGCTGTAGGATGTTGAAAGATGAGCACCTGCCATGGCGGAAAAGGCTCCACCGATGATGAAGGAACCATTGAAAATTTTCTTAAAAGCAAACAATGGATTTACGCCGCAAGCAAGAAAAATCAATCCAATCGCTATCATGCCGGCGACCAATGCAAAAACCAGGCTTACAAAAGTGCCGAAGGCTGAAATTTGCCCCCGATCCGTTACTTTAAGGTGAGGCATCAACACCTTCCCCTCTGATTTTTTTGGTGCCGGCCATCATCAACCCGATATCATCG
>DAOWNV010000298.1 GCA_030642405.1 Desulfosarcina sp. | reverse complement strand
GTGCTCTCTGTGGTTTTAATTTATTAATTGATTCATAATCCTTACATTACAGCTGTTAAGATCCACCACAGAGAGCACAGAGAAGAATGAGGCAAAACCCTTATACTTTACAGGAAAAATAATTGGATTTGGTTATCGGGACTTCCATTTTATAGACTTAAAATCCCTTTTACCTCAGCCAAATGCCGGATATGATGGTCTGCCGCCAGATCAGGATTCCGGTACGCCACAAAGGGAACACCGGCGGCGTTTGCCGCCATTTCATCCACTTGGGAGTCGCCCACATAGATCATTTCTTCAGGCAAAATTGAAAAATAATCGGCTACTTTGTTCAATCCCTCGGGATGTGGCTTAGGAGATCGGACGTCCGTTGCTGTAATCACCAGGTCGAAAAGGTGATCGATCTTGTAGTTGGTCAACACTCGTCCCATGGTGTCGGTTCGGTTAGTGGCTACCGCAGTCCTCATTCGGGGGCGAAGGTGCTCCAGCAATGGAATTAAATCCGGTTCAATCTCCATGTATTTTAGATATGGGAGGTAACCAACCTTCTTACGATATTCGTGTGCAGCGGTAAGGGTCTCCTCATCCGGGAACAGGAGGATCAGCACTTCATCCACCGTATGCATATGTGCATAAGCCAGTTCTTCCGGAGTCATGGCCGGCAGTTTGAAACGCTGCAACAACTTATCGTAATAGGCCCTATTGGCCTCTCGGGAGTCGAACATGACACCGTCACAGTCAAAAGCGACGACTTTACATCGAGATTTCACAACTAATGCTCCCTTAGGATTGTGAACTTTATTAATTTCCAAGTTTTACCCCTCACCTGCACTTTTTTTCGATGGCTCGGTTCGAGGCTGTTGAAACACTTCCGATATAATTTGTCCATATACCGGAATTGTAATTATCGGCTTTACCTTACTGTCTGTTTTCAAGACCACTGTATCTGCATAGCGACCGACAATCTTTTTTTTGTTTTCAATGGTCAGTGTATAGCCTTTACCGTCAGTGTTCTCAAATTCTTTGATATCGATGCTGATATCCTTACCGTTTCTTGCCTTGGCCTCCACAATGGAAAAAGGATAGGCTTCTTCACGGGTAATGGTGATCGTCGTTTTTATATCGGTTCCCGCGTTGCCCACCAATCGGACGTATTTGGGTTTGATTTTGGCAAAATTAACGATGTTTCCACTGATAGTCAGCGTGATACGAGAGGCAACGGGATCATCGGTAAAAACGGCAATGCTCTTTTTCAGCATTTTTCCGCCATAACCACTCGTATTGACTTTTATGGTGATGGTTCCCTCGCCACCGGCGGGGATCTGCCTCGGATAGGAGGCGACCGAGCACCCTCACCCTGTTTTTACTTTAGATATTTTCAGGACTCCGTCACCCGTGTTTTTAATCAGAAAATCATGGGTGATTTTGGACCCATCCACCACAGGTTCGAAGGTAAATGATTTTTCAGGGATCATCGCACCTGGTTTTTTCTTGTCAACAGATACTGCCACAGACTGGTCAACTGGTTCATCGGCCTTCGATTCCGATGCAGACACAGGAACAGCCCACATCAACAAAAGCAAGGTAACCAAGGTCAAAGGTCGGACGCTCATAACGAAATCTCCTTATTGAAATGCATGCAATGTCATCCCATTGTCAAGACGATGGTAAGAACACGGATATAGTTGTATCTTACTACTAAGCTTCAGTTTCAATGATGTCAAGCTACATCAGGGACAAGGGATCCACATCCAACGTAACCTTTATTTGTCTGTTGGTTGGTACTGTTCCGTTTTCGAAGATCAACTCCTCTACAAACCGGTGAAGCAGCGTTGAGTCTGAACTTTTCAGCAAAAGTTGCCAGCGATAACGGTTGGCAATGCGTGGTAATGGCGCTTCAATGGGTCCCATCATTTGCACGTGTGTACGGTACGGACCATTTGACTCCAACAGACTATGGCACGATTCTCCCAATCTCCCGGCAGCACCGGCAGTTTTCTGAGGATTTTTGCCGGAGATGCGAATGGCAATCAACCGGGTAAATGGAGGATAGCCCAAGGTCTTTCGAAAACTGATTTCCTGGTTGAAAAAGGCGTTGCAATCTTGTTCCTTGGCGGCGAGAATACTGAAATGATTCGGGTTGTAAGTCTGAAGAATGACCCTCCCGGGTTTATTTCCACGGCCCGCCCGACCTGCTACCTGGGCCAACAATTGGAAAGTTCGTTCACCCGCACGGAAATCAGGAAAATTTAGGGTGAGATCCGCGCAGATGACTCCCACAAGGGTTATGTGGGGAAAATCGTGTCCCTTGGCGATCATTTGGGTGCCGACAAGGATGTCTATGCGGCGGTCCTTGATCTCTTTCAACAGTTTTACTATCGCTCCTTTTCGAGTCGTCGTATCCCGGTCCATTCTTGCGACACGGGCCGCGGGGAACAGTTTTTCCATGGTTTCCTGGATTTTTTCGGTCCCCACCCCCAAAAGCTTAATGTTATCGGAACCGCAAGACGGGCATGCACAGACGGCTGCTTTCGAGAAACCGCAGTAGTGACAGCGAAACGCATTGGCCTTTTTATGCAGGGTCAAAGAGATGTCGCAGTTTTTACATCGAATGGGTTGGCCGCAATTGGCGCAGATGGGAAAGGCTGAAAATCCCCTGCGGTTAAGAAAAACCAATACCTGGTTGCCATCATCCAGCGTCTCCTGGATCGCTTTTTTAAGTTTTTGGGTAATGTAGCGCCCTGTACCCCGAACATCGCGGTTTTGTGAAAGATCAACGATTTCGATTATCGGGAGCGGTTGTCGGTTGAACCGTTGGGTAAGCTCGGTGAACTCATATTTTCCAATTGTTGCGTTGTACCATGATTGTGAAGACGGAGTCGCCGATCCCAAAACAG
Organism: Desulfosarcina sp.; assembly: GCA_030642405.1. GTDB lineage: Bacteria > Desulfobacterota > Desulfobacteria > Desulfobacterales > Desulfosarcinaceae > Desulfosarcina. The sequence goes on along the minus strand of DAOWNV010000298.1, from coordinate 592 downwards.
CCAAGGCACCGTGGAACTTTGCACGGACAACGGATAGGTCCCGAGCGTTGTAATACAGCCCTCCCTCCTGTTTGTAGGAAGCATCGTGCTCTTCGTCAACGATGATCAGTCCGATTTTTTCGAAGGGGGCAAAAATACAGGACCGGACGCCGATGGCAATGCCCGCCTCCCCTTTTACGATACGCCGCCACTGATCATAACGTTCGCCTTTTGAAAGGCCGCTGTGCAATATCGCCACCCTCTTTCCGAAACGGGCTCGGAATCGGCGTTCCGTTTGTGAAATGAGAGCAATTTCCGGAACCATGACCAGCACACAAAGGCCTTTTTTCAAAGCAGCTCCGGCCAATCTAAGATATACTTCGGTTTTCCCACTACCTGTTACACCGGCCAGCAAAACGGTCTTAAACCCTTTCCCCAGCATCGGTTTCAGGAAACCTACCGCTTTTTTTTGTTCAGTGGTAAGTAGTGGCGGTTCATCCGGTTCGATGGGATCTCCGAACGGATCCCTGTAAACTGCTTTCTCAAACACGTTTACCTGGCCGTCCCTTTCCATGGCCCTAACCAGCGAGGAAGCGGTGTGGATGTGGTTTTT
>DAOWNV010000270.1 GCA_030642405.1 Desulfosarcina sp. | reverse complement strand
GCTGGGATCTTGAATCTGGAACAGGATTTTTCCCAATGGCAACCCATCGGCATTCCCATCGCCCCGCTGATGCACCTGGAAGAACGCAAGGGGAAACTTGAACTTGTATTGGAAAAAAGTATCGTGGATGTTAATTCTCCGGCATTCCGATTAGTGAAGATGTTCCGTAACAAATGGCTGGCCGCCGTCCCCGGAGATGACCATTATCGCCATCCTGGCCCCATCCGGTTTACGGGTAGCAGCGAGGAGGACAGGCCCATCACCCTTTTGATCAATGCTATGGGAAATCATTTTTCGACAGCAGATGAAGAGACTTAAAAAATGAACGTCGAATACCGAATAAGCAATTCTATCTTTTAATCACGGTCGAGAAAGGCGACCATCAGGGCGTATCCACATGGATAGATCCTGAAAAACAGAAATCATGAACTATCGTTTTTCGAAATTCGCAGCCGGGATCGTTTTTTCACTTTTTTTTACCTTCTTTGCAGGTTCTGCGTCAGCCGATGACATCACCGATTCCATCAAAGAGGGATTGGAGTATTATAAAAACGGCGAGTATACGGAAGCCGTATCCAATCTAAATTACGCCACCCAATTAATCCAACAAAAAAAAGGCGGCAGCCTGGAATCCTTCCTGCCCGATCCACTGAAAGGATGGACAGCGCAAGAGACCACATCCCAGGCGGTGGGAGCAGGCCTTTTCGGTGGTGTCACTGCCGAACGCGACTACAGAAAAGGTAATGGATCGGTCTCCGTTACAATTGTCACCGATTCCCCTATGATACAGGGAATGGCAGTGATGTTCTCGAATCCCGCGTTTGCCGTTTCTGATGGTGGGAAACTGGAGAGAATCGCCGGCCAGAAGGCCATCGTAAAATACAGCTCGGCAGATAAAGAGGGTGACATTCAGATCATGGTGGTCAGTCGTTTTCTTGTCAGTATTGAGGGCGATAACGTGAGTAAGTCGGACCTGAAAAAGTATGCGGCGGCGATTGACTATAAAAAACTATCTGCACTTCCCTGATAAAGGTTTGTTCAACGACCGGAAAATGACTTGACTCAGAAAAAGCGATTTCTTATCACCTTTTGGAGTAGGTTTGTTTTAATATAAAAAATCCCGGAAGGATAAATAGATATGAATATAGAATCAAAGGCTTTCCAGGCAAATGAATTACTAAACAAATGGAATCAACAAAAGCCTAATGATGTTTACTTGTATTTTGAGGATCAGGAAATTACTTTTAAACAACTATTAGACCGCGTCAACAGCACTGCAGTAAAGCTGATAGATCTTGGGATCAAACCAGGTGAGCGTGTGGCACTGTTTCTGTTCAACTCTCCTGAATTTATCTATGCCTGGTTTGCCATTAACAAGATTGGTGCGGTTATGGTGCCGATTAATACCGGTTTCAAAAAGAACGAAACGGAGTTCATTCTGCAAAACTCCGGTTGCAAGGGGATTATTGCCGATGAGCTGGTTCTGGATGATGTTGTGATACCTGCTTCAGGAAATTCCCCGTTGATTGAGTGGATTGCTGTCAGAGGCCATTCCTCGGTAACAAACATCCTCTCCTTTGAGGACTTTTTTTCAGGTAACAATACCATAGAAACAATTCGCTGGCCGGACGAAAATTTGGCCGCTATTCTTTACACATCCGGGACAACTGGAAAACCAAAAGGTGTGATGTGTCCCTACAGTTATTATTCATCGATAGCTGAAGCGGCAAGTACCTGGTTGAGTTTTAAACCCGATGACCGGTTTCTGACAATTCTGCCACTTTTCCACATGAATGCCCAAACCACGTCAACCATGGGATCTTTGAATCTAGGAGCTTCCCTGATACTGCTCAATGGTTTTAATCCTGCTACATTCTGGCAGACCATGAAAAAGTATAAAGCTACGATATTCAATTATCTGGGTCTAATGCTTCCCTTTCTTGTCAGTCTTCCTGTTACAGCTGAAGAGAAGGATAATCCAGTGCGTTACGCTATCGGAGCTCAGGCCGATCCTAATCAGATTGATGCACTGGAAAAACGTTGGGATTTGTCCATTATTGAGCTGTTTGGTATGACAGAGATCGGAGGTACATGTAATCCCATTGAAGGGAAAAAGCTGGGTTCATGTGGTCTGCCGATGACTGGACACACAGTGAGAATCGTTGATGAAAACGGCGAGCAGTTACCCACAGGAGAGATTGGAGAGATAACCGTCAGTGGTTCCAGCATAACCCTTGGGTATTGGCGAAATGAAGAGGAGACCAACAAAACTTATCGTGATGGTTTTGTTTTTACCGGTGATGTTGGATATTTGGATGAAGACGGATTTCTGTTTTTTGTCGGAAGGAGAAAGGATATTATTCGTCGCAGTGGTGAAAACATCGCCTCTGCCGAGGTGGAAAATGTCGTCATGGCTCATCCGAAAGTGGTTGAAGCCGCAGCACTTCCTGTCCCAGACCCTGTGAGAGACGAGGAAGTTAAGATCTACGTGGTTTTAAAACAGGGAGAAACCCCCGAAACCTTACCACCTGAAGAAATTGTAAGTTGGTGTCAAGATCAGCTGGCGAAGTTTAAAATCCCTCGCTACATAGAATATATTGACCAATTGCCCAAAACAAACACCCAGAAAGTCAGAAAGATCGAACTGATCGAAGCAAAGACTGATTTGACCATAGGTGCCTGGGATCGGTTCGGCAACAAATAGCAGGTAAAGGACATCCATTAATAATTTTTTAAGGAAATACCCGTATCGGCCAAACAACGGAACAACACCCCAATTTCCTTTTCTGAAAAATGAATATGCAACCAAAAAAAGTATTTGCACTGATCGATTATAAAATATGCAACCCCGGAGAATGCGACCCTGAAAACGGAATTTGTCCGGCTGTTGCTGCGTGTACCCACAAGGTGATCAAGCAAATAGACGGCCTTTTTGAAGCCCCCATGATTTTTCAGGATATGTGCATGGGATGCTGGGATTGCATTGAAGACTGCCCTCTGGATGCCATTTCTCAAAAGCATATTACATAAGCTTGGACAAGATAAGACGATTGGTTTATACATAAATACCGTCATATTCCTTTTGCTACCCCTCAAAAAGTCTTTCATAGGGTGGCGGGTGAGCATCTATTTCGTTACTGCTGGAAGTCGGGCATGGAATGGCCGGCGCGTAAACATAGCTTGTGTCGCATAACACATTATGTTTGAGCGGCCCACCTTTAAGCCCGTAACCCTAACATAACCTAACGACCTTCACACCATGGGCAAAGACCCCATAAGGAAAGAGGCCCACAGCCCCAGCCGCTAAACACAATGTATGGTATCGCGGGAAGCCGCTTGACACAATGCAGGTTTCGTGAACGCCGTGGAATGGCCGGGTGGCAGCCGCCTTCCTATGCTGTTTTTATATTGACTTGCCACAAGCAACCACGGCAGAATCATGCACGCCTGAGCGCTGGCGGAGTTTTTTCCCATGGCTGGCTTGGCTTTGCCCGGTAGCCGTATGCAATAGGCCCGATGGCAACACAAAACGGAATAATTTTGTCCGTGTCCGTGTCAAAACGCCCAAATTTAAACCTTTGGGGATTATCAGTCAAGTAGTCTCGATTATTCAATAAGAAAAAATCCGGATAATGGATGGAGAGAAATGCCATTCTATCAAGACGATTCGCAGTCGCGTCAAAAAGTATTTCGCCTGCAATCTTGCCCTCTTTAAACAGATCTGGTGTCGAAATTTCGCAAACCCAGACAAATTTTGGCATTGCCATTTCACAATAAACATCCGAAATTCCAAGTGGCACCGCACCTCCTCTCCTCACTGATGATTGTCGTCATTGGCGATGAGTCCCACAATAAATATATCACTCGATGCCGGGGTAGTTGGTACAGCAATATTGTAATCCGAAAAATGGCCGATGATGGTGATCGCATGCTGCCGACTATGCATT
>DAOWNV010000269.1 GCA_030642405.1 Desulfosarcina sp. | reverse complement strand
GATTATCCCCCGGATGAGGCGGATAAGATTCGAAGGGCCTCAAAAATTTACTACCCCACGGTATTTTATGCAGACCTGTTCGATGCCATGGGCAAACTTACGTTCCCCAGCTATCATACATACAAGTGTGTTCAGGACAAGATCAAACAAAGCGCCCTGTTTCAACTCACCAACCTGCCCCATCCAAAAACCCGGGTTTTTTATGGCAAACGCCAGAAAGAAAAAATTCGGGACTATTTTTCCTTTCCATTCATCGCTAAAGAGGCGAGAGGCTCGGCTATGGGGCGAGGGGTCTTCTTGATCAAGAACAATGACGATCTGGATGCCTATGCCCATGACCGGCATGTGGCCTACATCCAGCAGTATCTTCCAATCGATAAGGATCTTCGGGTCGTGATTATCGGCAGTCGTGTTGTTCATGCCTATTGGCGAATTGCAGGCGAGGGAGAGTTCAGAACAAATGTGGCCATGGGGGGGCGTATCAGTCTGGATGAGGTGCCTGAAAAGGCTCTTTCTCTTGCACGTCTGGCTGCCCAAACTTGCGGTTGGGATGACGTGGGAATTGATATTTGTTTCCACGACGGAGAATATTTTCTTTTGGAAGCAAACATGAAGTACGGCAAGGAAGGGTTCCGCGCGGCAGGGATCGATTATTATCGAATCATGGAGCAACTGATCGACGATGGAGAAATTTGATCCATTTACACCCAAAACCGTTCTGAATTTACTAAAAACGGCTTTAAATGACAGGGAAAAAAAGATCCTGTCTCCCTCAGCGACGATCAGTGAAGCAGGTATCCGTCGTCGTCCTGTTGATGATACGACAGCCGGTTATCGTCAGGCTTTTTCGTTGGATGCGGATCGGATCCTCCATAGTCGTGCCTATGCCCGCTATATCGATAAAACCCAAGTGTTTTATTTGATCCAGAATGATCATATCACGCACCGGGTGCTACACGTACAGCTTGTTTCCAAAATTGCACGAACCATCGGGCGGTTTCTCATGCTCAACGAAGATCTCATTGAGGCTATTGCCCTGGGTCACGATATCGGTCATACCCCGTTTGGTCATGAAGGTGAAAAATACCTGTCCGGTTTATGTCAAAAAGCCGGTATCGGCAACTTTTTACACAATATACAGAGTATCCAGTTCCTGGATCATTTGGAACGAAAAGGGCTGGGATGGAACTTATGCCTGCAGACACTCGACGGAATCCTTTGCCACGATGGTGAGATACACAATCAGTTACTTGAACCACAGCCGGAAAAGGATTTTTTAACCCTTGAAAAGGAGATCGCGGAAAAAAGAGAGGACCCGGCCCGTTCGCTCATCCCCATGACCACTGAAGGTTGTGTAGTGCGAATGGCAGACACGATTTCATATATCGGAAGAGATCTGGAAGATGCTATCCGGCTGGGGCTTCTCAATCGCCGCGATATTCCCCTTTCCATCTCACAGGTTCTCGGTAATACCAACGGGACCATCGTATACCGTCTGGTTACCGATGTGATCAAAAACAGTTCCGAGAATCGATTTGTGGCATTTAGCCCGGAAATTTCCGATGCGCTGAAAGCATTGAAAGCGTTTAATCTGGAACGCATCTATTTAAATCCCAAAATAAAGGTGCATTCTAAGACCATAGAAAAGCTTTTTACCATTTTGTTCGAGACTAGGTTGGAGGAACTTAAGTCCAAAAAACGGATATCGGATATTTTTTCCAGATATCTTGCAGACATGTCCGACACCTATCTGGCCGAACATAGCCCTTCTGAAATTGTTAGAGATTATATAGCCGGAATGACGGATCGTTATTTTTTAAAACAATTTCCAGAACACCTTCGACCCGATGTGCTATCGTAATGAGAGATGGATTGTGAAAAAGAACGGCAGTCAACTGTTTTCTATCGGTTCAGATCGGAAAAGAACCTACCGTCAACAGGTTTGCTGTGAAGGCCTCCATCGATTCCAGGTGGTTTGCCAGGAAACCGATTTAATGATACGGGCAGGATGCATGCTTGATCAGGTCGCCCGTGAACAAGTGATCAGTGCGAGAGCGCACATTGAAGGGTTCATTAAGCGGTATCCTGATTTCGCAACTACTTTGGAACCATGGCCGGAGCAGGCGTTAGCACCAAAAATCGTCCGTACAATGATTCATGCGGGTCGCAATGCCGGTGTCGGTCCCATGGCCGCCGTTGCAGGCGCTGTAGCAGAGAGTGTCGGTAGAAAATTGATCCATCAGAGTCGGCAGGTGATTGTCGAAAATGGAGGCGATGTTTTTCTTAAAACTGAAAAAGCGGTGGTAGCAGGTTTGTTTGCTGGAGATTCACCCTTGAGCATGAAGGTGGGCATTCGGGTTCCTGGTACTCCAAAGGGGTTAGGTCTTTGCACTTCTTCTGGAACGGTGGGCCATTCTTTGTCAAAAGGGAGAGCGGATGCCGTTTGTGTGATGTCCCACTCCTGCACTCTTGCCGATGCCTCTGCCACAGCCATCGGCAACCGGGTTCAACGTCATGGAGATATCCAAACGGCAATTGATTTTGGCAGAACAATTAAAGGTGTCATCGGCATTGTGATCGTGGTCGAAGAAAAAATGGGTGTATGGGGACAAGTTGAGCTGATCCCCCTGGAAGGAAAAAAAGGTTGAATTTTTAGGTGGAAAAGGGTAATTATGCTTGATAATTAAAGAATTCCATGGTCTTTCCGATTTCTATTAATGAAAGCCGTATAGCAGACCCTTTCTACCAAACCATAACAGAACGCAGGCGGAGGAGCTACACGTAATGAAAAAGATAAAAATTGCCTCATGGATTATCATTTTCGGGTTCGTGGGTCTGGTTATTTTTCAGAACAATGACTTTTTCATGGCGGAAAACCAATTGATGATCAATTTGGGTTTTTTTAATTATGAAACGCCTTTGCTGGCCAATGCTATTTTTTTTGTGGCTTTCTTTCTTGTAGGTATTTTGATCTCCTATTTTTTCGGCCTTTTTAAACATTATAAGGACGCAAAAACGATTAAAATGCTCAAAGCCAAGGAAACCAGCCTGGTGGAAGCTGTCTCAACTTTGGATAAACAGCTTTCACAACAAACCGTGACTGCTTCACCTGTTGCGGCCGCAACCGTAAAAGAAGAACCTGTGGAAGTGGTGCCTGAAATAAAATAACCTGGATTGTGCATTAGGCCGTGACTATTAAAAATCATTTCCTCCGTCAATCGCCTTTTCATCCGGTTAGCGTCATAGTCACCCGTCGTCGCACTATCCCAACCCGATTAAGATTTAGCTCAGTTCATGACTTCTGCTAAAGCAACACCAATGATGCAGCAATACCTTTCCATCAAGGACCGGTATCCGGATGTCATTTTGTTTTACCGAATGGGCGATTTTTACGAAATGTTTTTTGAGGATGCCCATATTGCCTCCCGCCTCTTGGAAATTGCTCTGACTTCCCGAAATAAGAACGACAGTGATCCGGTTCCGATGTGTGGAGTCCCACACCGAGCCGTCCAAGTTTACATCTCCCGGTTGATCGAAAAGGGGCATAAGGTTGCCATTTGTGATCAGGTTGAAGATGCAAAAGAAGCCAAAGGACTGGTTAAACGTGAAGTGGTCCGTGTGATAACGCCAGGAATGGTTGTCGAGGACGAACTCCTTGACGAAAAAGCAAATAATTATATTTTGGCCCTTTCATCGAACCGGCAGATGATTGGATTGGCCAGCCTTGACATTTCAACCGGTAGTTTTCGTCTCACTGAAACTTTGGACGAAGCAGCGATAAGGGATGAAATCCTAAGGGTAGCTCCGAAAGAGATCCTTCTTTCCGAGTCCATGAACGAAAAAGGTGAATTCACATCGTTTATTAACAACAACTCCGATTTCGCAGTTACCATCATGGCTGACCGGAGATTCGATTATATCGTTAGCCGGCAAAGGCTGCTCGATCAATT
>DAOWNV010000206.1 GCA_030642405.1 Desulfosarcina sp. | reverse complement strand
TTCCCCACCGGATACAACCGTCCGGCGGGGAAGGAACCCTTACTACACAAGCACAACGACCATTGGTGTCCTCAACCGTTTCGGCGCCCAGGATGAAATTTCCCTGCAATATACATCCAACCTTTTGGAAAATGAGGATGCCTCCATTGAAGACAGTGCGTATCACAGACCGCAAATCTTAATGACGTATTGGCTTTTGCCTAGCCAATATGCTTTGGAAATGGGGGGTGATCTGTATAAAGGTGTTTTTGAAGAGAGCGAGGACTATGAGGATTGGAATGCACAGATCCGATTCATAAAAAATTTTAACCGCCAACTAAATGGGTATATGGGATATAATCACACGATCCACAATTATCTCGATAACGGCGAAGACTATACAATATACAACCCGGAAGTGGGGTTCTCCTGGATCGAGCAATCAAATACCCAATTTTCAGCCATTTTGGGGTATTGGTACCGTAACAATAAAAGCAGCGAAAACGATGACGGACCTAGTGCTTTGGTTAATATGAGTTATACATATGCTACGGATTCTTCCTTTGCCTTCGAAGGAGGCGCGGGATACGATCGTGCCGATTTCGGATCTGAAAATTTAGGGTTCAACCCTTATTACACGGTTAATGGGACGGTGTCACACCTGCTGGCTCCCAGGACAACAGGGATGCTGACTGCCGGTTACCGCCGCAATTTTTACATCGACGAAGAACCGGATAGAGAGGATGCCGTCTGGTTTGCCGGCGCCGGCCTAGGATATCAGGTGCTCCCCTGGCTGACGTTCAATTTTGATTACAGGTACAGTCAAATAAACTCCAATATCAATTACAATGACTATGTGGAGAACCGGGGAACGATTTCGTTTACTCTTGCACCATTACAACCCTCGAGATTGTAGACCCCCAATGTTGCAAAAGCTGGAGACCTTCAGTTTTTCTGGAAGGTAAACAAAACGAAAAATCCAGGAGCCGGAAGTCGTAATCCATAGTGATCGTTGTCGCTTCGCTCCGCCGGAAGTATAACCAGGGAGGTTCCATGAAGGAAAAAGTCAAGCACAGGCTGTTCAGATACCTGACGATTCTATTCCTATTCCTGATGGTGATAAATAATCCCGGCAGTGCACTTGCACTGGATGTCAATGGCATCATTGACGAAGATAGAACGTTTTCGATTGCAGACAGCCCAGTACATATCATTGGTGATGTATTGATTGCCCAAGGGGCTACTTTAACCATTGAACCCGGTGTAACAGTGGGTTTCCAGTCCCTTGCAAATGCTTCCCGGGGGTTCCTGCTTGATGTCGAAGGGACCTTGGATGCCCGGGGCAATGTTCAGCAACCCATCCTGTTTACTGCGCAGGACAGAGAACTTCCCTGGGCCTCAATTGTATTTCGTGACGTCAGTCAGGATTGGAATGGATCGACATCTTCGGGAAGCATCCTTTCTTATTGCATCATCGAATATGGAGATTCCATGATCGTTACCGAAAACGCCATGCCCCGGATTGCCAACAATGCGATACGCTTCGGTGCCTCTGTCGGTATCGCCGCGTATTTCAGTAGTGATGCCGTAACCGCCAGTGGTAATGCAAATATCATCGAGAACCAGGTTTATAACAACCCTACGGGCTTGATCCTATCCGGTGAGGGCGGACAGGTTTTAGGAAACTATTTTTTGAACAATGAATTTGCCATAGCGATTTCTGCTCGATCTAAGGATATTGAATTCCGTAATAATACAATTGTCGGGTCAACGGAGAACCTTTCCGGTACAGGTTTATACTTGCAGATGGACGAACCGACCGTAGAAAACGATATTGCTGCTATAAATATCGAGGATAATGTTATCCTATCAAATACTGCAGGTGTTCGGCTGATTGCCATTAGCGCTGTCGAAGAGGCTCGCTATTCACTGAGTCTCACCGGAAACAACCTCTCTTTCAGCGAGGGGGAAGGGTATGCGGTTTTTCTTTTCGATTGGCCCGAGGAGTCTCCGGAATTAAAAATACCGAATAATTGGTGGGGGACCAACGATCCTGCAGTCATCAATCGATTGATTTACGATCAAAGTGACGACTTTCGACTACCTGTTGTCAATTACATGCCGCTTGCGGACATGGCTTTCACCGATGTTGGGTCCCAAATCGGCTATCCGGTGGTGGCTAATGCCGGACAGGATATAGAAACCGCCTTTGATCAAAGTGTTACTTTGGATGGCAGCGGTTCATACGACCCGGAAGGGATGGGTGTCTACCACTGGCAACAGGTCGATGGGCCGTCTGTGACTATTGATAATGCGGACAGTGTCGTTGCTTCTTTCATTGCTCCATCCGGAGGAATAGAGGGCCAAGAGATGCGGTTTACCCTGACTGTGTATGCGGGCAGTTCGTTCCCCAATACGGATGAGGTAATAGTAAGTATTTTGCCTGATGAGCTGGTACCTTATGTCGAAGCGGGAGGCGGATGTTTTCTACAGTCAACCCAATCTCAATTTACAGGAATGGAAAAGATAATCGCAACGGGCATGGCTGGAGTCCTCCTGAGCCTGGTTTGGCTGGTTCGACGCAAAAAGCAAACGGCCTCTGCGTTGTTTTTGATTCTATCGATCTGTATCACTTTTTCAGCCGAGGCTGGATTTCTTGCTGTTGGTGGCGGCGGCGGCGGCGGTGAAGCTGAACGATTTAATATTACAATGGAAACCGGTTCCAAAGACCTTTCAGCAGGAAATATCGACCTCATGTTTGCCTTTGGATTTCCTTTCATTCCTCACGGTGACACAAACATTCCCGAAAAAACGATTGCCCTACCTTGTCCGAACAACCAATGTACGCAGGTGGCCGAGGTCCGCAAGGGAACGGAAATTGGTATGTATGGAAAACTGGGATTTGAAATCGGATCAACAAACCTCTATCTAAATGCCATCGGCGGTTTTACAGCGTTTACCGAAAGCCAACTGGTTCAGTCTCCGGGATCCGGTTTTATTTACGAACAGTCCTCGGATACAACTCTTAAACCGCTCTACGGTGCCGGATTTAGCTATTTTCCAGACAACTTGCCCTGGCAGATCCTCATTCAAGTGGATTACGATATTACCCGTGGGGTGACCGGAACCCTTGGGTTGTATTGGTAAAAAAACAGGGTATGAGCTCATATTTTAAGGATTCTTGGCAATCAGATCTCGAACCGTATCCAGCAAGGGAGCTTTTAAAGGTCGCCAGGTGGGGAACAATGCCTTTTTCCCATGCCATTGGAGATCCACGACATCGTGTTTTTCCGGAATGATTTTTTTTGTTTCTAAGCCATAGGTTGCACGGGGGTAGTATTCGATCAGAACCATTCGGTTGGGCTCGATCTTAAACCTATGGACAATAGTGGTGGCCACATGGCCGATGCATGCTCTTACGGAAACCGATTTCATGGTGGTCAATTTGTCTCCCGGCAGATCAGAGACCACTGCGATCATGGGTTTAAGGACAGGCGTGCCCCCTGCATCACCTTTAGCGAGGTCAAACAGCCGCAACCGGCACCTTCCCGCACAGAGGTTGAACTTTCCAGCATACCCTTCCCAGGTTAAAACATCATCGAAAACTTTCAAAGGAGCACCTTTTTTTATTCTATACTCTAATGCAGGGTAAGGGCACTGTAAACCCTCACCAATTGGCCGGGAAGATCATGAATGTTTCCAATTCGCGTATGGTGGGTAGCACCGTACAATCGATCCAGTTGCCCGTTGTCGCCGGCATTGACCGTGATCGCCCTGACATGCGTACCTTCGGTGCGGGCCTCCATGACCGCCCGACGTGTATCTTCCACAGCGTAAGCAGCTTTATAGGCCAAGTCATTGGGAAATCCGTCGCTCAAAACTACGATCAACTTTACCCGGGCCTGTACCGGAGACAATCGGGCGGTGGCATGCCGAATCGCCGCTCCCATCCGAGTGCTGCGCTGGGGTGACATGGCGCTGATGCGACCTTTGACGGTTTCGGTAAACGTTTCGTTTATGTCTTTGATTCGGTAATAATCTACTCCCAAAGGCCCGGTGCCGGAAAATCCGGCGATAGCAAAACGGTCCCCCACCTTCTCCAACGCTTCACAGAGCAGAACAATGGCCTGTTTTTCCACATCGAGCACCTGTGTTCCTCGACTGTCCACCGCATTGGCTGTGGATCTGGACAGGTCCACCAACAGCAAGGTAGCCACATCTCTCACCTGTTTTATTCTTTTGATGAACAGCCGATCCGAAGGCATCAAACCCGCTTTTCTATCAATAGCATAATCCAATAAGGCCCGATAGTCGAAGGCGTCCCCTTCCCGCCATTGTCTCAGAATCGTCATATTTTCGGGTCGGAGCAATTCGAAGGCGTAACGAATATGTCTGACCAAGCCTGGAAAAAGGGTCAATGTTCGGCGGTAGAAAGCCGGGGAGGTTTCAGGGATGATTCTTTCCAGCACCCGAACGTGATCCTGCAGGTAATCGTCCATGCAATGATCCCATTCCCTGTATCGATAGGTATCGGCATCGTCAACGCTGCTTGTAGGTTGACCGAGACCGTAATTGCAGATCAAAGATTTCAGGTCCCTATCGGAAAGGCAGATGGATTCTGTTGTAGTTGCAGTAACGGATGAATCGATGATCTCTAAGCGAAGCTCAGAAACAGATACCCGCCCATGATGTTTGATTAAAAAGTTTTGGATGTCCGACCGGTAGACGCAAACGTTTCGTTTGATCAGATGGTTTTTAAGATCTTTTGCCATATGGCAGTAGGCATTGTGAAAGGAACCGAAACATTCAGGTTCCAGCCGCCGTCCGAAAGCAAGATCCAGTGAAAAAGAAGAAAGGTTCGGAGATTGATTGTAATGAGACGTAAATTTTGGGTAAAATTCCATTGCCAGTCGGGCACTGGTTTCCGACGTATCCTTGGCTGTCTGGGTTGTCATTTGATTGAACCGTTCCAGCATGGCTTGTGCTATTTTTTTAATGGATTGGGCAGCCGGCAGGTCATTGTCCATGACCAGGACTTGGTAAAGGGGATAGAGGTCACCGCCGGTTGGATGGCCTGTTTTGAAATGCAGATCACGATTCTTGAGGGCCTGGATGATCCGTTTGAAAAGACCCGGGTAGTGCTTTTTTACTCTTCGAGCAATCCGTGCATGTTCAAAGATGGTAAAAAGGTTCAGTGCC
>DAOWNV010000194.1 GCA_030642405.1 Desulfosarcina sp. | reverse complement strand
TTTTTCGATTTGTTTCTGAAGGCAAAATCATCCAACCTCCTGCAGGTCATAGATTACTTGTTTTGAGTTGTTTAACCGCCAAATGATCAATGGTAAACCGGTTCGGTAGTCTTGTTTTATTGCAATTTGAACTTAAGTTAGTGCCAAACAATTATTAGTTTTCGATTAGAGAGGTCAAAAAAAATGATTATTGCATTTCCGATAGTTAAGAATCAAGGTCTGGACAGTGGCGTTCACAGTCACTTTGGATCAGCACCCCACTTTGTTTTTTTGGATCTGGATGCAGATACGTTTGAGGTTTTTGAGAATCCGGACCAAGATCATCAGCACGGGGATTGTAACCCTATGACAGCATTGGGAGAACGGAAAGTGGATGGTATCGTTGTCGGCGGGATAGGTGGTGGCGCCTTAAAAAAACTTAAAGATAGCGGCATTACCGTGTATCGTGCCGTTGAAGGCAGTGTTGCGGAAAACGCCCGGTTGATCAAGCCCGGCAATTTGCCCGAATTTGAACCGAGTGAGGTTTGTGGTCAGCATCATGGGGTTCAGATCGGGAACTGTGCGCACTGAATATCAATTATTCGGAGGATTTTATGCCATTGTACGATTTTTTATGTGCGGATTGCGGACATGTTGCAGAAATGCTGGTTTTTTCGGAAGGGGCAACAGCTCATTGCGAGAAGTGCGGTAGCGGAAACCTTAAAAAGTTGATGTCTGCCCATTCATCTTTATCCGGAACGGCCGGTAGCGCCATGCCCGGTCCTGGGGATACGGCCTGTTGTGGATCTTCACCGGGTCATGCCGGTTGCGCCGGACCAGGTAGCTGCTGTGGCAAGACCTAAGTATTGGGGATTGGGGATGAAATTAATTACCCATAATTACCTTTGGTTTTACGTTGGATATTAATCAGTCGGTGAGACCATTTTGTTTCAACTTCCCGGTCTCCCATGAGTCTGCAGCAGCGAACCAAGAGTTCCAATGCCCGGGGGTGCTCCGGAAAAGCTTCCAGATACTGACGGGCTTTCCCATAACGTCTCAACCCAATCAGGCTGTGGGCCAATGTTAAGTGAAGATCGGTACTATCGGGATGGTGCCGGATTCCCCGCGTAAGGATTTCCACCGATTCGTCAAAACGGCGCATTTGCTGGTATACAAGTCCCAGTCCCCAGAAGGCGCGATGGTCCGGATGAAAGCCCAGTGAACGTTCGAACAACGTTACAGCCGTTGATAGCGGATCTTCAATTTCTTGAATGTTTGCATAATCGCCATGACTGAAGGTCAATGCCAGGCGCGACAAAAAGTCTGCATGCATCGGATACAATGCCGGATCGTCTTCGAGTTCAAGTTGACAGGCGAATTCGGGCAGCATGGCAAAATAGCTTTTCCGGAGCCGTCTACCAAAGGCCAGCACGGTTTCTTTGCCCAATGATTCATCCGTTTCGAAATACAAGATATCTTCCACCCGTTTCAACCACATGTCGTCATCGGTACCTGTGCGTTTTTTGAACTCTTCATAGAGAGCTGTCCCGGGAAACAGATCTAACATATAAAAAATGGCCGACAAGGGGCGAATCCTGCGAATCATAGCCAGGCTTTGAGCGATGGTTTCATCGGATTCGCCCGGCGCACCGTAGATAAAGTAGGCCCTGGCCATGATGCCGAAACGGACTGTCAGATCAAAAGCTCGAAAAATGGCCTCTTCGCTGATGCGTTTTCTAAAGAGGGTTCGGATTTTCCGACTGCCGCTTTCTACACCGTAACTGATCTGTGTGCAGCCGGCTTTTCGCATCCATGCAAGCATCTCCGCATCAATACAATCCACGCGGGAGATAGCCGACCAGGTGATATAAACTCTTCTCTCGATAATGGTGCGGCAAATGTCGATGACTTTTTCCCGCTTCAGGGTGAAGGTGTCATCAGAAACAAAAAAAAAGGTAATTCCTTTTTCATAAAGCCGGGTAATCTGGGATACGAAGTAGTCGGTGCTGTGAAATCTGACCCGGTGTTTCCAAATTGCCGGGGAACCGCAAAATGTACAATCCGCAGGGCATCCCCGCGTGAGGGAAAGGTGCTGAAAGAGAAAATAATCGGCAGGCATGGGCAGGCTGTCCAGATTTTCGATAGGCTGCCTCTCTTCGGTCCTATAAGGTTTGCCCGATCGTCGAAAGGCTATTCCACAAATTTCCTCAGGTTGCCTCTCTTCCCCTTTTTCCAAAAATTGGATGAGTTCAAGAAAGCTATTTTCACCCTCGCCACGAACCACATAATCGACCTGTGGAAAATGTGTGAGAAAATGTTCCCAGAGAAAAGTGGCGCCCACACCACCAAATACAACAACGGTTTTTGG
The DNA here is from genome assembly GCA_030642405.1 of Desulfosarcina sp. GTDB lineage: Bacteria > Desulfobacterota > Desulfobacteria > Desulfobacterales > Desulfosarcinaceae > Desulfosarcina. The sequence continues at coordinate 2,986 of DAOWNV010000194.1, read as the reverse complement.
ATTGATTTTTTTTACTATTCGGGCAATATCGATACCACCCCAACGGTTGGCGTTGAGGATGGAAAAACCGACTACATCCGGTCTCTTTTCATTGATTACCCGTTGGATCAAGTGGGGAGCACGACCCATATCGTAACCGTTGAGGATCTCCGTCGAGTAGCCCTGGGCGCGTAGCGTGGCTCCCACATAATACAGGCCCATGGGGACAGCACTGACATCCTCTTCGTTGATACGATTGTCTAAAAAATAGGGATAAACAAGTAATATTTTCAATGTTTATGAAATAAGAGTCCTCAGTATATCTTCTTTACCGACGACCCCTATCAATACACCTTTGTCGACTACCGGCAGGGTATGGAAGTTGTTATCGACCATCAAAGCTGCCACGGTTTCGATGCTGGAATCGGGTCCGATAGTGACCGGATTCGGCGTCATTGCGTCCGAAACCGTAATGGCGGCGATTTTCCGGATTTCCTTTTCCATTCCCTTTGTGGAACTGAGACTGATGTAACCATCCAAAAAAGAGAAAAACGACGGAACGGGAATTTTTTTTTGTTGGGCGATGATGTCGCTTTGGCAGAGGATCCCAACGAGTTTTCCGGTTTGATCCACCACCGGAACACCGTTGATCCTGTTCTCCAGAAGGATTTTTGTCGCCCGTAAAACCTCCGTGTCAGTGGTGACGGTAATGGGCTCTCGGGTCATTATTTCTTCTACCAGCATTTGTACACCTCGTATAAAATTATTCCCTGGCATGGATCGGGACAAAATTGTACTCTTTTTCCCCCGTATAAATCTGCCTGGGCCTGCATATCTTCCATTTAGGATCGTCCATGCTCTCCTTCCACTGGGCGATCCATCCGGGCAGTCTTCCGATGGCAAACATGACCGTAAACATTTTTGTGGGGATACCTATGGCCCGTAAAACGATTCCGCTGTAAAAATCAATGTTCGGATACAGGTTGTGGTCGATAAAATATTGATCTTTAAGGGCAAACTCTTTCAGTTCTGTGGCAATGTCAAGCAGAGGGTCATTGATTTTTAAGGATGCCAATAGCTCATCACACATTTTTTTCATGATTATGGCTCTGGGGTCGTAGGTTTTGTAGACCCGATGTCCGAACCCCATAAGTCGGAAGGGATCATTTTTATCTCTTGCCCTTGCGATGGCTTTTTTACAGTTTCCACCATCTTCTTGAATGGCTGTGAGCATTTCAATGACCGCCTGGTTGGCCCCACCGTGCAAAGGGCCCCAAAGCGCTGCAATTCCCGAAGAGATCGCAGCATAAAGATTGACCCGCGCACTGCCCACCACGCGTACTGCGGAAGTGGAGCAATTTTGTTCGTGATCCGCATGCAGAATCCAGAACACCCGCAACGCGTTGACCGCTGCCCTGTTGAGTTCGTAAGGTTTTACGGGTGTGTGGAACATCATGTTAAGAAAGTTTTCGCAATAGGTGAGATCCGGGCGGGGGTAAACGACTTTGTGGCCGCGAGAGATTTTGTAGGACATGGCAGCCATCGTTCGTACCTTGGCCAACAACCGGGTCATGGTTAAAGTGATTTCTTCTTCCCTGGTGCCTAATGTTGGATAAAAGCTTTTCAATGCGTTCACCATGGACGAAAGGATGCCCATTGGGTGGGAGGCACGGGGAAAATTCTGGTAAAAAGTTTTAAGGTCTTCGTGAACCAGGCTGTTATCATTGAGCATCACTGAAAAATTGGTCAGTTGCTCCCGGTTTGGTAACGTGCCGTTAATCAGAAGATATGCGGTCTCTTTAAAAGTGGCTTGTTCGGCCAACTGCTCCACGGGAATTCCGCGATAACGAAGAATGCCTTTTTCTCCGTCCATATAGGTAATGGCGCTCATGCAACTACCGGTGTTGGCATAACCCGTATCAAGGGTGATGAAACCACTTTTCTCCCTCAAGTTTGATATATCGATGGCTTTCTCACCTTCCGTTCCAATCACAACCGGGAGCTTTATCTCCGAACCGTTATAAGTCAGTGTAACAAAATTTTCCATAATAGCTCCTTTTTCCATATAAAAACCATTTATTATCCCTGGTACTTGGTCTATAATTCAACTTAGACGGCCTTTTTCCCAAACGCGGAAAACGGGTTTGCCCGGCAACCTCTTTTTTCGTTGCATAAACTACGGATTGGCATTTATACAGTCATATAGCCGCGGGTTCCGTCGACGATTTCTTCGTTAGCAATGAAAACAACGCATTTTTTCCGGCGGCGCACCTAAGCAGGACCGGCTCTGTACGAAGTCGGCATGGTGGCTGTCCGGCTTGATATTCATAACGAATATAGGACAGGGCCTTTTGAGGCTGAACTGAGATATGTATCAATAATCAGCACAAATGTCAAAAGTTATTATGGAGAAATAAAATGTCATACAAGGATAATTTGCTAAAAAAAATTAGAGATCGACCGTCTGGTGAGGAAAATTGAAAGTGCCATCGGACCGGTGGAGAGCGGTAACCGTATCGATATAACATTGCTAAATCAATTGATGGCCTATTTCCCCTGGACCCGAAGAGATGAGAGGGACCTGGTGCTTTACCTGGAAGGTAACGAGACGGAAAAAGGCCGTATTCTTGTGCTGGACAACGATTTGACCATCTATCATACAACCGTGGATGATGTTGCCCTTAGGAAGAGTCCAACCGTGAAAGAAATGGTGAGCATCCGCAATGCGATCAAGATTCTAAATGACAAGGATGTCGTGGTTAGTAAAAAAGGAAAGTCATTAAAGACTATACAAGAGGTCTGTATCGGCGAGCTGGATCTTCACTTTTCCCTCGAAGATATCAAGATTATTGCCGGTGAGGGGGTTGCATCTCTTAAGAACGGTTATGCCCAAGGGATTCAGGAGAGTCTGATGCTGTTTGCCGAGCTATTGGAATTTGTTCCGGCCCCAAAAGCGTTTGCGATAAAACACTTCGATATCTATGGTAAAGTGAACCATACACCAGAA
>DAOWNV010000151.1 GCA_030642405.1 Desulfosarcina sp. | reverse complement strand
TGATGGGAGCGGCGGTGAAAAAAAGCCATTTGCCGTCCTCCCCCAAATGTTCAAAGAATTCTTCAGCTTCGAACCCTCCATCAACCAAGGTGGACGCCTGCCATTTGGAACCGTAGTAGTGATCGATTTCACCGGTTTCAAACTGGTCTAGAATCACATCGGCCATGATCGGACGTTCGTACCTGCGGAACGGTTTCCAGTGATCCTTGGTGCCTACCATCTCTTTTGCACTGCACCCTGTCAATTCTTCCAGGGAATGATTCCAATGGGTCACCACATGGTCACGGTTAATGACGAAGGTGGGCATGGTGTTGCCTTGGATAATCTGGGAGAGGGTTTTTTCCTTTTCGTACAATTCCGTTTCAATTTGCTTGAATCGGCGATTGCGCTGCATAACAATATTCGCCACTTTTTTAAAACCAAGGTTAAGCTGCTCCTGGATCGTCTCTGAAGTAACCGTGTCGGTTCTCAGTGCATCAAATACGTCCTGGCGGATGGTTTCCAGCTGCAGTAAATCCCACAAGTACCTGGAATCCTGGTGATCGATCAACTCTACATCGGAAGGTTTGCTTGCCTTAATTATTCGGGCCAGATCCAGGTCCCAGGTTACTTCGATGATGGATTCCAGTCCATCAAGTCGACAGATTTCGCGGTAATCGTTACAGGTATGAATGCCCAAGGTGCGGGCGTAGGTAATTCCTACCGCATTATCGTTCAGATCAGCGACACCCAGTACTTCAGGATGCCGGCCCATAAAAGGATCGCCTAACAAATGCCTGAGCAGTTTTTCACAAAACCTGCCACCACCGACGATGGCAATCTTTGCATTTTCGACTTTACGGATCATTCGGCACCGGGTCGTACCATTTCTGAAGTCATTTTATGGGATCAGTAGAACCGGCAGTTCACTGAGTTCAACGATCTTGTGAGAGACTCCCCCCAGCCAATACTCATGCAACCAGTCTTTTCCGGTTCGTCCCATCACAAGCATCGTGGCATTGTAGTCCCGGGATATTTTGATGATCTCTTCAACCGTACGACCCATTGCCAAGTGATGTTCACTTTTAATTCCAGCATCATCAGCCCTTCGGCAGTAGGATTTTAGCCGTCGGAGGCTTTCCTCCTCCATAGCGCGGATCTCTTCTACCTTCCGATTTTTGGTCTGACGTGCACCCAATACATGGCTGATAATGATTTTTTTCACAACCTCTTTCAAGGTCAAGGTAACATCAAGGGCACGACGGGATGGATCCGACCAGTCCGTAGCCAGCATTGGTCGTTCCCATATATTATCGTTGGTCTTTGTCAGCAACTCACCTTCCAATTCGTAGGGCGCTATGTATTTTCCCATCAGAACCGGAATGCTGCTGCGACGCAAAATATCCAGAATGTGAGTTCCCACATAAACCATTTCCAGTGTGTTTCGTTTTTTACATCCTACGACAATCAGATCGGCATTTTCCTCTTTTGCCATTTCCAAAATTTCGGCATTGGTACTGCCGACCTCAATCCGCTGGGAGAATTGTAGATCCGGGTCATCTATGGTTTGAATCCAGTCTTCGAATTTTATTCTGGTCTCTTCGCGAATACGCTCCAAGTTTTCCTTCAACATGCCGCCATAGGGTACAAAAGCTACATCTTCACGGGGAATCACATGGGCCAAGACAACCCTTTTTAGACCAGAGCGCTTCAATTCAAGAATTGTTTTCAACGTTTTGAACGCATGTTCCCTTAAACGGGTATGAAAGAGCAAGGTATCGATTTTCATTGTTAGCCTCCAATCCTTTAAAAAAATATCCAGCTTACCACCACAAACACCGGGATAAGAAAAACAATGGTATATTTCAATATATAGCCAAAAAAACTGGGCATGGGGGTTCCGGCTTCCTCGGAAATGGAGCGAACCATGAAGTTCGGTGCATTTCCGATATAGCTGCAGGCTCCGAAGAAAACGGCCCCGGCCGAAATAGCTATGAGGTGTGGGGCGCTTTTGGTCATCAATAAAGGCACGGCCTGGGTCTCTGCCATACCCGGATAGTGGCTGCCAAGGACCGTGTTGAAAAAGGTCAGATACGTGGGTGCATTATCGAGAAAACCGGATAGGGCGCCTGTTACCCAAAAATAATGTACCGGTTCTTTTACGGCGTTGATTAAAAAAGCCAATTGCCCGCTGGCACCAGCTTTTAAAATCAGCAAACAAGGAATCATGGTGATAAAAATACCCACAAAGAGATAGGCCACCTCAATGATGGGAAACCATGTGAAATCGTTCTCTTCTCGGATTTCCACAGCTGTCGTTATCATGGATAGCAATCCCATGAGCACGAGCAATCCGTCTCGAACCCAGTCTTGAATGCCACGATGAACGCCAAGCAGGTTTACATGCCCCCAATCTACCATCCCGCTCATCAATACTGAACCGATGATACCGGCCAAGAACAAAAAGTTATGAATGCCCACCAGCGTCAGAGGCGTTTTTTCAGCTTCATCAGCCGGTACACGAAGGGCTTCTTTTTTATAGTAGTAAAGGTCTAACAGAAAATAAATACCGAGCAATAACACGGTAACAATAAACATATGAGGAAGAAGATGAAAGGTCCAGAAAAAGGAAACACCATGTAAAAATCCCAGAAAAAGCGGTGGATCGCCCAGCGGCGTTAACGAACCACCGACATTGGCAACAAGAAAGATGAAAAATACGACCATGAAGGTTCGGTTTTTTCTGTAGTTGTTGGCGCGAAGAAAAGGCCGGATCAGCAGCATGGCGGCCCCGGTGGTCCCCATCCAGGACGCAAGGAGTGTACCCAATAGTAAAATGATCACATTGATTACCGGCGTTCCCCGCAAGGAGCCCTTTAACAAGATCCCCCCGGATACGGTATACAAAGACCATAGCAGGATAATAAAGGGAACGTAGTCCGCAAGAATGATATGAAAGATTTCATACAGGGCCGTTCCTTTGTAAACGAACAAAAAAGGTCCGGCCATAGCAACCGCCCAAAAAGCGGAAACTTTCCCGAAGTGATGATGCCAAAACTCCGGTGCCACAAGTGGGAACAAAGCAATGGAGAGAAGCATGCCGGCAAAGGGGATGCAACTCCATAACGGTAATAGTGGGCCTATATTCTCGTGACCATCATGGGCGGTTTCATGGTGATCCTGTTCAGCTTGATGGGATGTTGACGGCGTTTCGGGGGGCAGGGTATCGGTGCTGTGCTCGGTGGACACCTCACGTGAATCGGATGCCCACACCGACAGGCTTTGGGTGGCGATGCCGAGAAAAAAGACCGCAAACCATGCAATGAGGACGATTAGATATTTTTGGGGCCTACCCATAAGTTGCTTGGCCTCCCCTTCGTGTATCGGGGCCGATTCCACATACGACCATGTCAATAAAAAAGGAGAACTCTAACCACGACAACCTTGTAAAAAGGCAGGTTGTCCCCTTGCTTTTTTACAGTTCATCAACCGTTTCATCCAGTGAAAAACGGTGCTGGAACCTTGGTGCTGATGTCATATAACCATCAGATATGAAATGAAATGCAGATATTTCATACTACGTTTCCCATTTTATTGTCAACCGGTTTGGCGGGTGTATAAGCGATGACGGTTATAGAAGGTTCTGCAAATGCTGAAAACCGGCTGTTCAGACGTCCTGAATTGACCGAAAGTTACTAAAAGATTGATCTTCCTTTATCTACCGGTGTAAAAAGCTGGGCATTGGGTATTGATGAAAACATGAAATTTCGTCGATTCAAACGCTTGTCGGTGGTGCGCTGATTTTGTCGGCTACATTATCGGCCATGTTTTGTAGGGCAAGAATGTAAATTACCATTTAAAGGAGACAAAGATGGAAACGCCTGACAACCCCGACAATATCGTCGATTTCATCACCGGAAAAAAAATTCCAAATATTGGTGCGGAAGCCAATCGACAACAGGTGGAGCGCTTTTTGGTAGAAGAAAAAGGGTACCAGCGTGAAAATATCATCGTGGATGCCCCGATCCAAGTGGAGATAGATGAAGAGGTCTATCGTTCAAAGGTGGACATGATTGTTCAAATTGAAGGAAAGCCTCTCATTGCCATTAAATGCGCCGCTGGTTCATTGGGATCCAGGGAGCGTGAAATTATTTCCGTGGCACGGCTTTACGCAGAATCTCCTCTCCCAATGGCAGTGGTATCCGACGGCTTTGAAGCCACCGTTTTAGATACACTAAACGGAAAACATGTCGGTAAGGCGCTTGCCGACATCCCCTCGTGCGCCGAGGCTTTAGTGTTGGTGAAAAAGGGTCCTTTGCCTCCGATATCACCCGATCGGTTGCTCCGGGAGAGGCTCGTATTTCGTTCGTATGATTCGATGAATGTCAACGTGCGTGGTCGGGGTGAATAATCATCCCTTGAAATCGTAATGGAGTGCTCTTTAAGCAAAACCCGACCGTACAATTTGAGTTTAGGCGCTATGGTTTAGTCGGCCGCATGTTATTGCCCGGCGACGTCTTTGCTGCAGTGCTTGCAAATTTTTGCACGTTTTTTAATAATTTCAGCACAATATGGGCATTCACGGGTAAAAAATCGCTCGTGGATCTTCTTTACGGAATTGTCGACACTTTTCTGAAGGCTCTGGTTGCCGAAAGAGAGATTGCGAATCGGCTCGATGGCTTCCAGCTCTCCTATATCACCAATCATTTCAGCAGCTTTTAGGCGCACCCGTACAGGTTCCGCAGGATCCATGAGTAACCTCAATATAGTAACGCCATCCTGATTCACATAACAGTCTGCGAGAATGGAAAATCCCTTTTTTATATTCTCTTTCAGCATTTCCTCTTCGGCCAGAATTTTGTCATCGATAATCTGACCTGTTCCTCCTACCGGGCTGAATACAGGAATTAACTCGAACTGATCGGTTCCGGGATAATTGATGCAACGGTAAGACGCATGATGGGCGTAATTTTCCATCACCTCGTCCCATCCTTTGGTATAAAGTGGGCAATCGTCGTTAAAACACATAAAGAGAAAAGGCGTTCCCCACCCCAACCCGTCACCGACATTGATGGGAGGCACTTCCCAAATGCTCATTTGCTTATTACAATGGGGGCAGGCAGGTTTTTTCATTCCAATAACTTTTTCCAACACCTCTTCTCTGGTCTCAAACGCCATCTGTCTGCCTCCCCGCTATCTGTAAATCGTTTCGATTTGAATTTCTTATGTAACAAAATATTACAACAGCGGCTAACGTAAGGCGTTGTTGTGTATTGTCAACAAAAGCGGGCCTCTTTCCGCTGCTCATCCGACGAATGTCCTTTTTTTTTGCAAGCAGGGGTTATTCCAACCGGATTTCATCAATACCTCCTTATAAAAAACTAAAGATATCCCGGTCACATCCCGATAAGAATTCAAGACTTATTATAAATCGTTGATGGATTGCTCCGGCAGACAGATCAATACAATCAAAACATCCGGCCCATAAGAGGATCGGGATTTGAAATTAGTATATTAGGAGGGGCACCATGGAAATAAATGCAAACAAACCGATTGGAAGTTCGGTACAGGGGCTTGAAAATGCGTCAAAGGTAAGTGAAGTAAAACGGGAAAAAGAAGAATCACCAAAAAGACAGGCGTTACAAGCCGATGAAAATCCGGGTTATCGGATTAGCCTTTCCAATTCGTCAAAAAAGGCTGTTTCCGTGTTTCCGAACTGACGGAGAATCAGGTTTCAGGAAACAGCCCCCAAAAAGGTGAATTAAGTGAACAGGGGGCTGACGTGCTGGCCCAACAGGTCTCTGAGCAGCTGGCATTAACCAACGCCACCCTTTCCAATGGAGGAATACAAAAGGCAATCGACCTGTTTATGTGATTGTTCAACCCTGACCGTCGTACATCCTTTTAAAAAGCCGACCGGGAATCCATCCCCTGCCGGCTTTTTTTTGTTGTTACCACCCCCAAGTCAAATATTGATGAATGGAATCAGCGGCTTTGCGCCCGGCACCCATAGCCAGGATGACAGTAGCCGCACCGGTAACAATGTCCCCACCGGCCCAAACCCCTTTTTGGGTGGTTTTACCAGTTTCCGGATCTGCGACGATGTATCCCCACTGGTTCAATTGCATGTCTGGTGTCGACTGGGTCAATAACGGGTTGGCCCCGGAACCTACGGCAACAATAACAAGGTCGGTATCCATGTGGAATTCAGATCCTTCTATGGCGATGGGGCGCCGACGACCGGAGTCGTCCGGTTCACCAAGCTCCATTTTAAGACAGGTCATACCGGTAAGCCGGCCCTTTTCGTCTCCTTTGAATTCAGTCGGATTGGTCAGAAGAAAGAACTCGATTCCCTCTTCTTCAGCATGATGAATCTCGGCGGTCCTGGCAGGCATTTCATCCCGAGACCTGCGATAAACTATTTTTACATTTTTTGCTCCCAGGCGCATGGCTGTTCTGGCAGAATCCATGGCCACATTGCCTGCACCAAGGACGACGACATTCTTGCCTTTAGGAATAGGGGTATCCACATCCGGATATAGGTAGGCTTTCATCAAATTCGCCCGGGTGAGATATTCGTTGGCCGAAAGTATGCCGATTAGATTCTCACCGGGAAGGTTCATGAATCGGGGCAGACCTGCACCAACGCCGAGATAAATGGCTTCGTACCCTTCGTCGAACAATTCATCCAGGCTGACGGTGCGGCCTATGACGGAATTGACCTCCACTTTTACACCCAGGCGCTCAAGGAAATTGACCTCCTGAGCCACAATGGCTTTGGGCAGCCGGAACTCGGGAATACCGTAAACCAGCACACCGCCTGGCTTGTGGAACGCTTCCAGCACCGTAACCTCATGGCCTTTCTGGATCAGGTCGCCCGCCACTGTGAGCCCCGACGGTCCAGATCCTACAACCGCCACTT
>DAOWNV010000330.1 GCA_030642405.1 Desulfosarcina sp. | reverse complement strand
GGTATGTCTTGACGTGGGGGCTTCTACCGGTGGGTTTACCGACTGTATGTTGCAAAACGGTGCTGCAAAGGTTTTTTGTGTGGATGTCGGCTACGGTCAGCTGGCCTGGTCTCTGAGACAAGACAATAGAGTTATTGTAATTGAACGGACCAATATTAGAAAAATCGATCCCTCCCTTATTACTCTTCCTATTGATTTAATCACGATTGACACTTCGTTTATCAGTCTAAAAATTGTTGTTCCTTCCATTTTGCAATTTGTTAAACCGGATGGACGTATCCTTGCATTGATTAAACCTCAATTCGAGGCAGGCAAGGGCCTTGTCGGAAAAGGAGGCGTCGTCAAGGATCCTGCGCTTCATAAAGAAATCATCAATAATCTGCGCCAATTTTTTTGCCGACAGGCACTTGATTGCGGACCGGTAACGCCCTCACCGATTTTGGGCCCAAAGGGGAACCAGGAATTCATTATTTTGTTGAGGCCGAAATGAACCAGACAAGCCACTATCGCGAACTTCAATTTGAAACCGACGGATTTCTTTTATCTGGAATCCTTCATTTACCCGACCCTTCTCCATTTGCAGTTGTCATTGGATGCCACGGCCTGCTGGCGGACAAGAATTCACCCAAACAGATCGAATTGGCCCATCAATGCACAGCTATGGGAATGGCCTATTTGCGTTTTGATCATAGGGGATGTGGTGAAAGTGAAGGATGTTTTGCAACTGATACCACATTGGAAAACCGCAGCGCAGATCTTCTGGCAGCAGTTCATACTATTTTTCAAATTTTTGGGAGTCAGATACCCATAGGGCTTTTTGGAAGCAGCCTTGGCGGTACGGTATGCCTTTCGGTACTTGATAAGCTTTCGCCTTTTGCACTTGTTACGTTGGCTACGCCTATACAGAGCGAATCCATTCGGATGCCTGAAGGGACACCTGAATCCTTGACGGAAGAATTGATGAAAAACAGGCTTCGCTTCGATATCAGCGGCAACATGGGATCCGTGCATCACATTTTAATCCTTCATGGAACCAATGATGAAACGGTTCCTGTTCAAAATGCTCATGCCATATACGCCATTGCTGCCCAACCCAAAAAAATAGTTCTCTTGAATGGTTCGGATCACCGGATCAGCGACACTGCGAACCAACAGCGGTTTGTACGGGAAAGTTTGGATTGGTATACTAACTGTCTGGAACAAAAGCGTTTGCTATGATTTTGAACTAAAAATGACCGACAATCATGAATTTCACGTCTGTTTGCTATGCCATTGCCACGCAGTTTGAACAATGGATTCCAGGTCTTTGTATTGCGGCTTCCAACCGAGGTTTCTTTTAATTTTTTCCGAACCGGCAATCAGGACTGCCGGGTCACCGGCTCTGCGTGATGCTTCAACTACCGGTATTTTGTTACCTGTCACCTTTTCGGCTATCTGAATCACCTCTTTTACTGAAAAACCGTTACTACTTCCCAGATTATACACATCGCTTTTCCCACCTTCAATCAAGGCATTAAGAGCAAGCAGGTGCGCCTCGGCCAGATCGTTGACATGAACGTAATCCCGGATGCAGGTTCCATCCTGGGTCGGGTAATCCGTACCGTATATCCGGATGTGGTCAATCTCTCCGGAGGCCGCTTTAAGAACGATTGGAATCAGATGGGTTTCCGGATCATGCATTTCGCCGATTTCTCCGGCGGGATCAGCTCCGGCGGCATTGAAGTATCGTAGTGCGGCATACTTCAATCCGTATGCAGAATCACAGTCTGCCAACATTCGTTCTACGGCAAGTTTTGTGTTCCCGTATGGATTGGTCGGGGTAAGGGGGTGCTCTTCCGGGATAGGGACCTCAACCGGTTCGCCGTAAACGGCTGCTGTGGATGAAAAAATAAAGCGTTTCACATCGTGGTGGATCATCGCATCGAGCAATACCATCGTTTCCGAAAGGTTGTTTCGGTAATATTTAAGTGGTTTTGACATGGACTCGCCAACTTGGGAAAATGCCGCAAAATGCATAACCGCTTCAAAGGTATGCTCACGGAACAACTGGTCCATCAAACCGGTTTCACCTAAACTGCCCTGCACCCATTGATTCCCTTGAATCAGTTTTTTGTTGCCGGTGGACAGGTTATCTAAGATGATAACCTGGTAATTGGATTTCATGAGTCTTCGGACCATGTGTGAACCGATGTAACCTGCCCCACCCACAACAAGAATTTTTTTATCCATTAGATGTACCGTTTTTGTCCCAAATAAATAAGAATTTCCTGAGCGGCTTCGTCGGGAGATTTTCCTGATGTGTCCACCCTGACTTCGGGAGATTCAGGAATTTCATAAGGATCGTCGATTCCAGTGTATCCTTTGATCAGTCCTGCCCTTGCTTTGGCGTACATTCCTTTTCTGTCGCGTTTTTCGCAGACATCGAGCGGTGTGGCCACATGAACCTCGATAAACCCGCCGTTGGCTTCGATATTGGATCGTATTTCAGAACGGGTGGCGGCGTAGGGTGCAATGGGAGCACAAATGGCAACACCACGGTTTTTTGTAATTTCGCTGGCCACGAATCCGATCCGTCTGACATTGATATCACGGTGCTCTTTGGAAAACGATAGCTCATTGGACAGGTTTTGTCTGACGATATCACCATCGAGTAGAGTGACGGGACGTTTTCCGATTTCGAGCATCTTGGCGTAGAGCACACGGGCGATGGTGGATTTCCCTGCACCGGAAAGTCCGGTGAAAAAAACAGCAAACCCATGTTTGATCGGCTACGAATAGGCTTTTTACAGTTAACCTACAACTTCGGGGAAAGTCGGCAAAGAATGGAATGATCGACCGGACGGCACCCGTTCCCGAAGATGCAAACTTGAATAGAATATGAGT
>DAOWNV010000082.1 GCA_030642405.1 Desulfosarcina sp. | reverse complement strand
GGAAACCAGTGGCGTGGGTAAATGGCTAAGCTTAAAATGGGAAAATAGAAAATTTTTGTTCCAAGATGCAAAAAAAACAGTATTTGGGTTTTAATGGTGTTTGCATGCAAAGAATTGCCAACCCAAAGAGTAGTCGGTACGATGAGCAGGCTAATAAGGCTATGATATCCGCCCAGTACAAGACTGAGTGTGATAAACCGTAATTTTTTTCGTTTTTTCACTTTTGAGAGCTTACTGTCGAAAGATTGTTGATATTGATCATGAAAATATCATAAAAGGAAACCCTTTACCAGCTTCATGATTCTAAGGATTGGGGATGAAATTCACAATCCATACATCTTATGACCGGAAAGAAAAAAACATGAGCCTTCCAATCGTTGTTGGAATATCCGGTGCAAGCGGTGTCATTTATGGCGTTGAAGTGTTGAGAGCCCTTAAAGAACTCAAACACAAGACACACCTGATTCTGAGTGCGGCCGGAGCGACAAACCTACGGATTGAAACCGATAATTCCCCTGATCAAGTCAAGCGACTGGCAACAGTGGTTCACGATTTTGAAAACCTTGCGGCTCCTGTGTCAAGCGGGTCTTTCCCGACCCGTGGTATGCTGGTGGCCCCTTGTTCCATGAAAACCTTGTCCGCCATTGCCAACTCGTACAACGACAACCTGCTTGTACGCGCTGCCGATGTAACCTTGAAAGAGAAAAGGCCACTGGTATTGATGGTCAGAGAAACGCCTCTTCATAAAGGGCACCTGGATCTAATGTCCCGTACGGCGGAGTTGGGGGCTGTAATTCTCCCTCCGTTGCCGGCCTTTTACTATAAGCCCAAAAGCATCGATGATTTAATCCGGCATAGTGTTGGCAAAGCGCTGGATTTTTTTTCTATCGATCATCAATTGTATCCGCGGTGGGGAGAAGGGCAGGGGGGGCTATAACCCCCCATTTCCTATTTCATCTCTTTGATCTGAATCTTGACGCTTCCTTCGGCGTCGCTTTTTTCAAACAGAACATCCTCAACCGTTTCATTCAATTCTGTTGCAAGGGTTTGTTCCATCAACCACTTTTTGTGGGTGGACACACATTCCTGATAAATTCCTTCAGCTTCGATATATAGTTTAATTCTGGCATCGTAAGGTAGATCTTGTTTTTTTCTCAAGTCCTGTATGTATCTGTTAAGATTTCTTGCCGCCCCTTCAATTTTCAACTCCTCATTGATTTCCAGGTTGACGGATACCACCAGTTCCCTGTCGAACCAGATGCCCTCATTTTCAAACAAGGGCTGAAAAACGATGGTAAAATTTTCATGGGATATGGCATGCTGATCCACGACGAGACCGCCATTTTGATCGAACTCGAATGTCCCGTCCTTGATCAGGGCGGTCACCTTTTTCAGATCTTTTCTCAAGATTGGCCCGAGTTTCTTTTGGTCTAGCCGAACCGCCTTGGTGGAAAAATTTTCAGGATTATCCTCATGCAATACCTGCTTTACATTCAACTGGCTTTTTAAGAGTTCAGAGGACTGATCCAGTATTTCGGGGGCGATTCCGCTAACGCGGATATGGGGCAAGGGTTGCCGAAGGTTGATTCTGTTTTTTTCTCTGATTCGCCGGCCTCCTTCAATCACGGATCGGACTTTTTTTATGTTCTCATTAAGATCGGTATCGATTCTTTCGGGGATCTCATCCGGCCAGTCGGCAAGATGAACGGATTCTCCCGCAAAATGCCGATATATATAGTCCATCGTGAATGGAATGAAAGGGGCGCAGATCCTGCTGACTTCCATAAGGACCGTGTAGAGAGTATTAAACGCATCGGTTGCGTCATCATTGATTTCAGTTACCCAAAATCGTTTACGGTTATTGCGGATATACCAGCCTGAAAGCGTTTCGATAAAATACAAAATGTGTGAATAACATCTAGGCAGATCGTATATTTCAATGGCGTTTTTGACTTTTACCTTAAGGTTTTCAAGCTCGCTCAAAATGTGGCGATCTTCCATGTTTTCAGCCAGGCGTATGGTCTCAGGTGTATATTTCTCGATGAAACCTGAGTAGGATGTAAAGAAATGAAAGGAGTTCCAAAGCGGAATAAGGTAGCGCCGTACAGATTCCCGAACACCGTTTTCAGAAAAACGGATATCGATTCCTTTTACGACGGCCGATGAAAGAAGATAGATTCTCAAGGCATCGCTGCCGTGCTCTTCAACCATCTGCATGGGATCGGGGAAATTTTTCAGGCTTTTGGACATTTTCCTTCCGTCATCGGCCAGTATCACACCATGGCAGATGGCGTTTTCAAACGGATGTTTTCCCATGACCGAGGCCGCTTCCACCACCAACGTGTAAAACCAGCCCCTTGTCTGAGCAATATACTCCACGATGAACGAGGCGGGAAAGGTGTCTTCAAACAGTTTTTTGTTTTCGAAGGGAAAATGGACCTGCGCGTAAGGCATGGCACCAGACTCAAACCAGCAGTCAAGGACTTCCGGTATGCGTCTGCATTGGCCGTTGCACCCGTTGCCGGGGCAATCGAAAAAGATCCTGTCACAATAGGGTCGATGCAGATCGTTGATGGTTTGGCCTGAACGATCTTCAAGCTCCTTGATGGAACCAGGGACAACTATGGAATCGCACTGATCGCATTTCCATACGGGGATCGGGCTTCCCCAGAACCGATTCCGGCTAATTGCCCAGTCCCTAGCGCCTTCCAGCCATTGTCCGAACCTTTTGTCCTTTATGTGAGCAGGTATCCAGTTGATATTCTGATTGAAACTCACCATCTTGTCTTTGAATTCGGTTACTTTGACATACCAGCTACTGATGGTTCGATAAATGAGAGGGGTGTCGCAGCGCCAGCAGTGGGGGTAACTGTGCCGGTAGCTTTGCTGATGGAAAAGGAAGTTGTTTTCCTTAAGGTACCGGGTGATGGATTTGTTGGCTTCAAACACATCCATGTTTTTTAAAAAACCTGCTTCTTCGGTAAATTTGCCGTCCAGACCGATCGGATCGAAAATGTCGATTCCCTCTTTCGTGCAAATATTGAAGTCATCTTCACCAAATGAGGGAGCCATATGTACGATGCCGGTACCGGCCTGGGTATCGACAAAATCTCCACCAAGTATTCTGAAGGCATTTTCCTTTTTTGCAAAAGGAAACAAGGGTTGGTATGACTTTCCGACCAGTGTTTTTCCTTTTACTGTTTCAATGACTGTATGGTCCGGTAACTGTTTGGCATAGGATTCGATCCTCTCTTTTGCCAAAATCACCTTGCCCCATTTCTCCGTTTGTAAAAGGCAGTAATCGATATCCGGATTGACGGCCAGTGCAAGGTTTGACGGCAGTGTCCAGGGTGTGGTCGTCCAGGCCAGGTAAGAAATCTCCGGATTTTCCTTATCCTTGAATGTTACTGTGACGGAGGGATCGTCCCTGTCTCTATAAGAGTCATCGAGTCCGGTTTCGAAGTTGGACAGCGGTGTCTGGCAGCGATTGCAGTATGCCACGACCTTCAGGCTTTCGTAGATCAATCCCTTTTCATAAAGATCTTTGAAGACCCACATCACACTTTCCATGAAATCCAGGTCCATAGTCTGGTACCTGCGATCGAAATCCACCCATCGTCCGATCCTGTCGATAATGGAAACCCAGTTGTCTGCATACTTGAGCACAATATCGCCGCAGGCCTTGTTGAACTTATCGATTCCATAGGCTTCGATGGCGGCCTTCCCACTGATACCGAGCTTTTTTTCAATTTCATACTCGATGGGTAGGCCATGGCAATCCCATCCCCACCGCCTGTCCACGAATCGACCCTGCATGGTGAAATATCTGGGGATGGTATCTTTGATGTAGGAGGTCAGGATATGACCATAGTGAGGCATCCCTGTCGCAAAGGGAGGGCCATCATAAAAAATGTAGGGTTCCTTGTCACGATTTTTATCAAGGGATTTTTGAAAAATATTTTGCGTCTGCCAGTAATCGAGAATCTCGTGTTCTATTGTAGGAAAACGAACGGATGCGGGTACGGATTTCATTAATATTCACCTCTTAAACGAATATAAGATTTTTATGTGTCAAATCACACGCTTCACGGACAAAATAAAAAACCTTGTGTTATTCATCCTATCATTTAGTCATTAAGGACGAATAACACAAGGTTTTCCGCGGTACCACCTTATTTCAGCAAGATGAATTGCTGCACTTTATTTCCATTCACGCAGGATTACGGCCAGGCTTATTGATCCTTTTAATCTGATGTTCAGTCCGGCAACTCGGGAGTGATATTCGAACAGGCTTATACTATTTACACCTTATAATGCATTACTTGTAAAAAACAATCCAGGCAACAACAAAGGCAGGCACAACTCGCAGTTGAAATATTTCTATTGTTTGCAAATTTAGCTAATGATGGAGCATCCTTCATTTGCCAGTCACGAATTATGTTTTCTTTGATTATTCGATAAATGAAAAAGGGCCTACGTTCAAAGTCGTAAGCCCTTTCCTTATTGGTGCCCCCGGCATGATTCGAACATGCGGCACATGGATTAGGAATCCAATGCTCTATCCCCTGAGCTACGGGGGCTTTTTGTCTGCCTTAAAAAGGTATTAGGCACTTTTTGGATCATGCGATTATCATTGGTACCATACTTTGTGGTCGTATAAAATTATAGCGCGTTTTAGGTCAATCTGAGTATGAATGCAAGCTTTTTCCCGATCATCTGATTGAGACCAAGCAAAACTTGTTTTTTTTGATCAACCTATAAGCGAAACGGTGTAATAAAAAAAGAGGTCGTTCTTAAACAATTTGCTATCTATCTATGATGTTATTGATTGTTATGTTATTGTCGAAAGTAAGAAAGTCTTTTTTTAAGGATGCCATGTCGTATGGAATCCATGAAATGCAAACCCGTTAACCGGAGGAAAATCAATGATCCGTTTTGTACTTACCCTTAGCATCGCAATGATTTTGAACGCTTGTGGAACAATGGCACCTCCTAAACCCGATCCGCTATTGGTTAACCAGATCGACTCTTATTTCAGCAAAGCAAAAAATATGACATACAAAGCATCAGGCCCGTTTTCAAAACCCATCCCTTACAAGATTGGGCAATACGTTGTGGTCGGCATGACAAGCCCGACGGAGAGAAGCGTGTCAAAGACGTCGATTGTCGGCAAGGAGCAAGGGGGATGGATACTTGAGACACATTCCTTGACGCAAACTGCAGAAAATATCAGCCAGATGCTTATCGTTGGTTTGGAAAATGTTACAGCAACGGGTTCGCTGGATGATATCGATATAATTTGGCTTAAGATGAAGAACAATGACCAACCCGTACAGAAGATCGACGGTGTGATGCTTTCGGTAATGGAAAGATTCATTCAATCGTCACTAATGGATATAGTTGTCAGGATACAGACTGATCCTACGGCTGGAGGAACCGTTAAGGTAATTGCCGGCACCTTCAAGGGGACGACGAAAACACGTGGCGAAGTATCCTTTTTAGGGAAAAAGTATACTTCAGATTCTTGGATGCACACGGCGGTTCCGATCAATGGTATGGTTAAATCGATTACAAAAAAAGAAGACCAGACGATCGAGTTGCTTGAGTTTGGTCTTAAAGGTGCGAAAAGAAGCTTTTAAGGACGGTTACTATGGTACGAGGTTTTCTTTTTTTGGGCATGGTTCTATGGATGGTAATTGTTTTGTGCAACCCAGCTTTTGCAGAAACAACCGCTTTTATCGCCAATACCGGTGCTGACGAAATGGTTCGAATCACCACAGGTGATGAAATCACCACTACAACCGGAATGGATGGTAAACCTTACGGTGTTGCCGTCACACCGGATGGTCTTCAGGTATTGGTTACAATTGAAGATGAAAACCAGCTGGCATTTATAACCACAGCTGATTTTTTCGGAACACCGTTTTTCTTGCCCGTTGGTGAATCTCCTCGCGGTGTCACTGTTGATCCCAACGGAAAGTATGCCTACGTAGCCAATTTCGATGATGATACCGTAACGAAAATTCATATTTCTACGCAGACAGTCACCAATACGTATGACGTAAACGACGGCCCCTTGGGGGTGGTGGCCCGATATGATGAGATATCGAATACATCCATTGTATACGTGGCGAATCATTTAGATGACAACGTCATTGTGATTGATAACGAAGACAAAACCACGATATCCGATGTAGGTGACGGTCCGGCCGGCATGTCCATATCACCGGACGGAGCTTATGTATACGTTGCGAACATGAATGATGACACGGTTTCCGTAATTGACACAAAAAATGACAAAACAGTTGATACCGTGAGGGTCGGAAGCGAACCTTGGGGGGTAGCAGTCGGTGCTAAGGGGAAATACGTTTATGTGACAAACAGCGGGGATGATACGGTTACGGTCATTCGAACCGGAAATAATTCAATAGACCGAATATTCAACGTCGGTGATGAGCCGATGGGTGTTGCAGCGCCTCGAAACGGAAACTTTGCCTACGTTGTCAACCAAAATGGGGGATCAATCAGCAAAGTCGACATGGATGACGATTCTGTAACCGAAATCGCCGATGGCGTTTTTACCGATGCCTTTTCCATGGGTGCATTCATCGGTGATGAACTCCCTAATCGTCCCACAAGTATTGAATTAACCGTGAAAAACGAAAGCAAAATCGACTTGAGCTGGATCGACAACAGCGATGATGAAATGGGCTTTAAAATCGAAAGGAGCAAAGAGGACGAAGAGAATTATGTTCAAATTTCTGATGTCGATCAGAATACAACAACCTTTCAAGATCATGGTTTGGTAAGTAAGACGGTTTATTTTTACCGAATTCGTTCTTATAATGAGGGAGCCGACTCAGAATACAGCTCATCCGCCAATGGTGAAACGATGCCGTATTCCGGCTCTATTTGGTGTTTCATCAACTCGGTGTTCAAGTACGAGTGACAGAAAAATAGATAGACAATAGTTAGGCATTGCAATGAAAAGAAACCCTTATAAGATAGTATCATTTGTTGTCATCTTTTTGTCAGTATGGCAGATTATCGGCTGCGATATCGGTGGGGGAGATACGTCGAGCAGTGGCCAACCGGCAAATGGAGGGTTCACCCTCAGTGGAACCATACTGCCTTCCGTCTTTTGCACCGTAGACAACGATGTAAACGACCCCAACGCACTTTTCAAGTTAAACGACACCCTTGACCATGCTCAAAAATTGCAATTCCCGGTTACTTTGGCCGGGTATGTTAACTTTCCCGGTCAGGGGGAGTCGGGCAGATCTTATACGAACGGTGACATACATGATTTCTATAGAATTGCATTATCTAAGGGTGATTCCATTGTTCTGTATATTTCCGATGCCTACAATACGGATATGGATTTGTACCTTTATCGCGGGGATACCCAAGCGTTGGTAGACGCTTCAATGGGATCGGGAACAAATGAATCCCTTGTTGCTCCTGATGACGACGAATTTGTTATCGAAGTGAGGATTGTGAGTGAAGAACAGCCGCCCTCCGGTGCTTCAAACTACAACCTAATAATGGGTGACTCTGAGGGTTCGGCCACTTCAACAAGCTGTCGGTTGAGTAATGATTTCATCCCCGGAGAAGTCGTTATCCGTTTTTTAGATGAGAATGTCGTATCCTCAAAAGCAACTCCTTTTGGCCTGCAAAATAAAGATTTGGGATTGAAACGGGTCCGAGGTGAGAAGGGTCGCGAGATGCTTTTTTCATTTGAATCCGGTATACAGACCCAAATTGTTTTCAACGCGTTGAATATTCAACAATCATCCAAATTTTGTGCGTTGTTCAATGTCGTTTCAGAAAAAATGCAACACAAGCTTGATACGCTGAAGGTAATCAAAGCGTTTCAAAAGCGGATGGATATTGTGTCCATCGCACCGAATTTTATCCGGCAGCCTTATATGGCACCCAATGACAATTTTTTTGATCTTCAATGGAACTATAATTTGATCCATCTGCCCGAAGCGTGGGATATCGTAATTGGAAATGATAGCGTTATTGTCGCTGTAGTGGACACAGGTGTTCTTTTCGGGCATCCGGATCTAAACACACGGTTGACAACTAGCGGATATGATTTTGTGAGTTCGACGACCATTGAGGGAAATGAGCCTGTGATTGAAAGGGGAGGCATCGACCCCAATCCAGAGGATCCCGGGGATCAAGCCACAGGAGGTTCGTCTTTTCACGGAACCCATGTGGCGGGGACAATTGCGGCGGCCACCAATAATGACATCGGTGTCGCCGGCGCAGGATGGAATACCGCACGAATCATGCCCGTAAGGGCCTTGGGCGTCGGGGGCGGAACGAGCTACGATATTATTCAGGCTGTGCGGTATGCAGCCGGTATGCCCAATGATTCAGGAACCGTCCCGGAAATTACCGCAGACATTATCAATTTAAGCTTTGGTGGGACGGGTTATTCTGAAGAAGAACAGGCGCTTTACCAGGCGGTCAGCCAACGAGGTATCATTGTCGTTGCTGCTGCCGGTAACCAGGCCAGCAGCAAAAAAAGTTACCCCGCAGCATACGAAGGCGTTATATCGGTAAGTGCGGTCGACTATGCATCTAATCCAACCTATTATTCAAACTTCGGTGATACTATCGATGTCGCTGCCCCGGGGGGGGACAACACTGCCGACCTGAATTCCGATGGCTATCCGGATGGGATATTGAGTACAATTGGAGATGATACGTCGGGCAGTGTGGAGATGGTGTATAGTTTCAGCCAGGGTACATCCATGGCTGCACCGCATGTGGTTGGGGTTACCGCGTTGATGAAAGCGCTTTGGCCTCAAATGACCTATGCTGAATTTGACAACCTGCTTCGTAGTGGAGCAATTACTACGGATATAGGCATTCCAGGAAAAGATCAAACCTCCGGCTACGGTTTGATCAACGCCCAAAAAGCAGTTTATGTCGCCAAAGGGGGGGTACTGCCCACATCCCTTATTGTCAGCCCACCCATCATTTATTTCGGCACCGACCTCTCAACGATAATGCTACGGCTTGAAAAAGCAGGAGAACCGACTGAAGCCCTTTCGGTAACTTCCATTGATGAGGATGCCGACTGGTTGGAGGTGATACCTGAACATGTTGACGAAGACGGAATCGGCACCTATACGGTCACCGTGAATCGTACCGGGCTCGTCGAAGGAGTCTATAATAGCAACATCAATGTTGTCTCATCCGCAAACAATGTGAACATTTCCGTAAGCATGCAGGTCGGCCAAACTATCCGTACAGTAAGTGCCGGTTATCACTATGTACTTTTGCTTGACCCGTCAACTAATGACTCCCTGGCCCAAACGGAAGCCATCCTTGATGATGGGGTCTACCATTTCGCTTTTTCAGGCATTGACAAGGGAACTTATTTGCTTTTTGCCGGAACCGATATGGACAATAATTATATCATCGGCGATGTGGGCAATGCCATCGGTGCCTATTTAAGTACGGATCAGCCGGTTACTTTGCATATCGATCAGGATACCTCCGGTCTGGATTTCAAGAC
Organism: Desulfosarcina sp.; assembly: GCA_030642405.1. Taxonomy (GTDB): domain Bacteria; phylum Desulfobacterota; class Desulfobacteria; order Desulfobacterales; family Desulfosarcinaceae; genus Desulfosarcina. The sequence continues at coordinate 329 of DAOWNV010000082.1, read as the reverse complement.
GGAATTCAATATCAACTTATTCGATATCAACGCAGGCATCTCCAGCCGGGCAGGTCGTATTGATAGAATTGATGAAGAAGGACGGGGGAAGAGAGTAAAATGAAGAGCAAAACGGTTTTCGCAACCATACCCCTCCTTTTAATTTGGATGATGATCCCGATTTCCTGTTTGCATAATGGTTCGACGGTGAAAGCGGAATCGACGATTGAAGCCGAGATGATTTATCACGGGACAAATTGTTTTATGGATCAACGCGAAGCACATTTGCGCTGGATTAGTTCCCGTACCGAATTTAAAAAGGTATGGGAAAAGCTACATTCCAACCGGTT
>DAOWNV010000266.1 GCA_030642405.1 Desulfosarcina sp. | reverse complement strand
CAAAATGACCTACATCGACCCCAGGGTGACCAAAACCGCCACCAAATCCCAACGATACTGGATGATCCGGCCGGGCACCGACCTGGCGCTCAACTATGCCCTGATTCATGTGATCCTCAGAGACCGGTTATACGATGACGCCTACGTGGATCGTTGGGTGGTCGGGTTGAGCGAACTCCAGGAGTTTATCGGGGAGTATACGCCGGAGTGGGCTGAAAAGGAGACCGGTATTGCGGCCCATGAAATCGAAACACTCGCCCAGGAGATCAGCCAGGACGCCCCCCAGGTTATTTTTCACTTTGGGTACCGCGGCGCCAGTCACACCAACGAAATATACATGCGCCGTTCCATCATGATTCTCAACGCGTTAATGGGAAGCATAGAGGCAAAAGGCGGGTTTTTCATTAAAAAAGGCCCTGGTGAAGAGGGTGGCAAACCTGCACGGAAACTGACCGAGCAAAAATTCCCAAAAATCGGTGTCCCGCGGTTCGACAAGGTAGGAACACCGGATTTTCCTCTTCCCGATCCTGCCCACGGCGTGGGTCAGATGCTGCCCTTTGCCATTCTCAACAAAGATCCCTATCCCCTGAAAGCGTTGATCTCCTATCGGTTCGATCCACTCATGTCCATCAATGATACCAATTTTACAAAAAAAGCCCTTAAAGAGCTGGATCTTATTGTTACCATCGATATCAACTACAGTGACATTGCCTGGTATAGTGATGTTATTCTCCCAGAGTCCACCTACCTGGAACGAACTGACTGCGTCCAGCAGGCCAACGGGCTCAAACCCCAGATGTTCCTGCGCCAACAGGTGGTTCCCCCCCGATACGATACCCGTGACGGGGCCATGATCCTCAAACAGATTGGTGAACGGATCGGCATCGGCGACTATTTCCCCTATGAATCCATGGATGACCTAGTGAACTGGCAGTTGGAAGGGACGGGTTTTACACGCGAAGATTTTAACGCCAAAGGCGGCGTTGCCTACGGAAGCAAGAAGATCTTCTGGGACCGTGCCGACGGGATCAAGTTCAAGACCCCTTCCGGCAAGATCGAATTCAAATCGTCCCTGCTGGAAGACGCCGGGTTTGAATCTTTTCCCAAGTATGAACCAATGTCGTCACCCCCCGAGGGACAGTTCAGGCTGATCACGGGACGAAACGCTTTGCACACGCACTGCTCTACCCAGAACAATCCCTATCTGAACGAGATCAGCTCGGAAAATGTGCTCTGGATTAACGATAAAATGGCGGATGTACTGAGCATTAAAAACGGGGATATGGTCGAGGTTTTTTCCGACCATGGAGCCGGTGTCATCAAGGCTTTTGTCACCAATCTGATTCATACGGAAAGCGTTTTTATGCTGCATGGTTTCGGCCATGAGGCAGAGTCGGCTACCCGCTCTTACAACAAAGGAGTGAATGATGCGGCACTGATGAAGAATGTTTCCGATATGATCGGCGGCAGCCCGGCAATGCATGAAACATTTGTAACCGTCAAACCCGTATAGTTATTTTGAAGGTGATGGTACAATAAGGGACGGTATGGGAGGTTTTTGTCTCATCACTTCTACGATGAGGCCGCTTTCGGTTTTGCTCAATTTTTAGGAGGATTTGCATGAGTAAATATTACTTGATTCAGGACACAAAAAAATGCATCGGATGTCATGCCTGTGAGATTCAATGCAAAACGAACAAGTCTCTACCACCCGGTCCCCGGCTCTGTCAGATTATAGAAGTCGGTCCGCAATTGATCGATGATATCCCGCGGGCCTCCTACATCTTCATGCCTTGTTTTCACTGCCAGAATCCATGGTGCGTGGCGGCCTGCCCCACAGGTGCCATGACAAGGCGAGAAAAAGACGGCATCGTATATGTGGATCACAACCTTTGTGTCGGCTGCAAGACCTGTATTTCCGCCTGTCCCTGGGGGGCGCCCCAGTGGGATCCGGAAAAAGGCAAAGTGGTCAAATGCGACTACTGCATGGACCGGATTGATGCCGGGCTTAAACCGGCATGCGTGACTGTCTGTACCACTCATTGTTTAAAGTTTGACCTGGCAGAGCATATCCCGCAGACCAAGCGTGATCGGTATGCCCGGGCTATGGCACCACTGAGATAGATAGCCGTTCAACAATAACATACCGGTAACGACCGGGTGCTCTCAATGGATGGAGATAGTGACCAATAAGGAGTCGAAAAGCATAATGAGCAAATATCACCTCTACCAGGATATAGACAAATGTATCGGATGCCATAGTTGTGAAATTCAGTGTAAAAGCAGTAAATCGCTGCCGGTTGGGCCGAAACTCTGCGAGATTATCGAAGTGGGGCCCAAGATGGTGAATGGAAAGCCTGAAGCCGCTTATATCTATGTGAGCTGCTTTCACTGTGAAAAGCCATGGTGCATCGATGCCTGCCCGGCAGGGGCCATGCAGCGCCGAACCAAGGACGGGATCGTATTCGTCAATCATGACCTGTGCGTCGGGTGTAAAAGCTGCATTTCGGCATGCCCATGGGGGGCACCCCAATGGGACCCCATCCGCGGACGGGTAGTCAAGTGTGATCTGTGTATGGACAGACTGGATGCCGGCTTGAAACCGGCCTGTGTAACGGTATGCACCACCGGTTGTCTCCATTTCGATGTGGCTGAGAACATCAATCCCATCAAAAGAGAAAGACATGCCCGGTTGGAAGCTGCACAATAATACCATGTGGAGGTAACCTACTATGATCGCTGGAAAATGTCCGGTAAACAGCGCTATTGTTCAGTTAAAAGACACGCTTGACGTCAATCGCCTGGTGGATCCCTATTGCCACCGGCTTGCCGAAGAAATTCTGGTGCTGATGGATGACATTGCGTGGGGGCGGGCCGGGGACGATCATTTGTCGGCCATAGATGACCTGGCCCGGGAGTTGGCGGAAAAGGGGGCCAATGCCGCGTGTGTAGATACCGGCAGGTTTGTGCAAACCACCGTTCAGGAAAATGCGGAAACCTTTGTCAGTCATGTGAAAACACATAATTGTTCCACCGGTGAGTGTATTCTATTGGCTCCGGCACCCTGTCAGACAGCATGCCCGGCAGGCATTGATGTTCCCTCCTATGTCACCCTGATAGGTATGGGCCGTGATGCCGAAGCCATCGATATCATACGTAAGGATAACCCGTTTCCATGGGTGTGCGGACTGGTCTGCACGCGCCCTTGTGAATTCATGTGTGTCCGAGCAAGAATAGATACCCCGATTTCGATCAAATTCCTGAAGGCGTATGCCGCCGAACGGGCCATGGCGGACCGGCGGTACAAGAATCCTGAAAAGGCGCCCGACCAAGGCAAAAAAGTGGCTGTTGTCGGTGCGGGTCCGGCCGGTATGAGTGCGGCCTATTATCTGGCACTAAAAGGGTACACGGTGAAGGTATTTGAAGCGCTGCCCGTGGCCGGTGGTATGATGATGGTGGGCATTCCCCGATACCGCCTGCCCAGAGAGGTGATCGATCGGGAGGTTGCTATGATCGAAGATCTGGGCGTAACCTTTATTTATAATACGCGATTCGGCACGGATATCACCTATGATCAGCTTAAAGACGAAGGGTATGAAGCCTTTCTCTTAACTATCGGCGCACATAAACCTTATCATTTAGGTATTCCAGGAGAGCGCGACTATCCCCAAGTGTTGGATGCCATCGATATCTTAAAAAATGTCGCCCTCGGCGAGCGCCATGCCCCAGGCAAGCGGGTGGTGATCATCGGTGGCGGCAACGTGGCCATCGATGCGGCCAGAACCTGTGTTCGGCTGGGGTGTGACGAGGTTATGATTGCCTATCGTCGAACCCATTCAGAAATGCCGGCTGATTTGGAAGAGGTCGAGCAGGCCGAAGAGGAAGATATCGCCATGTCGTTTCTCACAATTCCGGTGGAAATCATCGGCGAAAATGGCCACGTTACCGGCCTTCGCTGCTTGAGAGCCGAACTGGTGTCCAAGCCGGGAAGCGACCGTAAATATCCGGTACCCATTGAGGGAAGTGAATATACCATTGAAACCGAT
>DAOWNV010000123.1 GCA_030642405.1 Desulfosarcina sp. | reverse complement strand
TTTGGTGACCAATACGCTGTCACCGGCGGCCATACGGCTTTTTTGAATCAAATCGTTTCGGGCCATGGTTCCCGCCATCGTACCGGCCACGACAGGGCGGGAAACCGCATCCGTAATCTCCGTGTGCCCACCGCACAGACTGATTGTTTCGGTTGTGCAGGCATTTTTGAGCTCGGAAAAAACCTGTCTCACCTGAGATTTCGTGAACCCACAGGGAAAAAGAAGAGTAGCCAGCATCCAACGGGCCTCCGTACCGGCCGTGGCCAGATCATTGGCGTTAATTAAAACGGCATACCGCCCGATGGAATCGGTGGCAAAGGTGATGGGATCCGCTTTGAGCACCAGTACGGATTCCCCGTCGATATCGATAGCTGCCGTATCTTCCCCCACAGACGGTCCCACAATGACCGATGTGTCCTCAATCCTGTAATCGGATAACAGCTCTTCGAGAAAAGCATTGGGAAGCTTTCCGGCAGGAAGCGGCATCCCCTCGTCGAGGATCGGTTTCAAATCCATAAGTGTGTCGATAAAAAACCGGCATTCCACATCCGCTTTTTCCGAACTTTTATTTGTGAGATACGCTGTCAGGGCACCGGCATCCATCCCCGCTTCCATATCAAAATGAAAGTCCCCGACCACCAGCAGGTTGGCAGGATTTACACCGAGGCGTTTCGCAGCCAGCAGGACACCTTCGCCTGACGGCTTGATTGCAACTGGATCTTCACGTGTAATGATCGTATCAAAATCAGTCTCATCAAACCGGGAGAAGTTTTCCAGCGCCCTAAAAACAGATGAACGGCTGTTGCGGGTCAAGATACCCACCGGCAGGCGGGCATCCTTGATAATGGAAAGTATCTCTTCGGCACCGTCATTGGGCCTGGAACCGGCTGCACCTTCCACCTCGAATTGATCCAATTGACAGGTAATCTCCCGCACACGAAGGTCGTCTTGGATGCAGGCCATGAATTCCAGCACCGGTACTCGGTTCGGGCACCCGATTTTCCGTTTAAATGCTGAGAAATCCAGTGCGCCGGGCCGGGTCAAAGTGCCATCGAAGTCAAAAAGGACACCAGCTATGCAAAAAGATGATGGGGCCATGGCATCAACCGGGGTCAGGTTTTGGGATATATTCAAGACTAAGCTCCTGCAATTTATATTTCCGCACCTTTCCACTGGTGGTCAAAAATGGTGAATCGCGGTATGGATTGGATTTTTCCAATCCTAAGAAGCAGAGTCTTTGCATGGCTTCTCATCAACAAAATAAAGCAGTACCGCACCAGCAACAAAAAGAATCAGCACTGAAGAGAAACTCCAGCGGGCCGCCAAGGCACCCACAGCTGCGACCTCTGCCGATGTCGGGTCTACCGGCATGAGCAGACGACGCATGAAAAGTCCCACACCGCCAACCAGCACCGGACCAATGATGGCGGCGAATTTACCAAGCATGTTGTAAAACCCGAAAAACTCAGCTGGTTGGTCTGCGGGAATCAGACGGGTATACAGAGAACGGGACAGGGCCTGGATTCCCCCCTGAACCAGACCGACAACGGCTGCAAGTACATAGAACTCTTCTTTGCGGGTCATGGCCATCCCCCAAAAGGTAACTGCGATATACACGAAAATGGCAATATAGATACCCTTTTTCGGTCCTATCCTTTGACCTAACCAGCCAAAAGCCAATGCTGCCGGAAATCCCACGAACTGAGTGATAAGAAGCGCCAGCAAAAGGTCATTGGAGGCAAACCCCAAACTCATGCCGTAGTCAACGGCCATACGAATAATCGTATCCACACCATCGATATAGAGCCAATAGGCAATCAAAAACAGCCAGACGGTTTTCATGTCTCGGAGGCGGCCAAACGTTTGCCATAATTGCCGGAACCCGGCGAGCCAAACGCCTTTGTTTAAAGTGCAATTATCGGCACCCCCTTTTTCCGGCACCCACAAAAGGGTAAAAACAGTAAAAAAACCCCACCAAAGGGCAACGGTGAAAAAACCAACTTGCACTGCCTGTCCGGCATCCGACAAACCGAAACGATGGGGCATCATGACCATCACAACGTTGAAAAGAAAGAGAATCCCGCCTCCCAGGTACCCCATGGAAAAGCCGAAACCGGAAATGAAATCCACCTCCTTTTCTCCGGCTATCATCGGCAGCAGAGCGTCGTAAAAAATATTGGCACCGGAAAAACCGATCAGCCCAATTCCATACACAACCACAGCCACCACCCATTGCCCTTGCCCCACAAAAGGGAGCATAAAAGTCATCAGTACACCCAAATAAGCGAACAGGGCCAAAAACCGTTTCCGGGCCGAGCCCCGATCGGCCACGGCACCCAGAATCGGTGCGACCAGTGCAATCAGTATCCCGGCAACGGCATTTCCTAGCCCCAAACGCGCTGTGGTTAAATTCACGTCAGCACCGGCGCTCCAGTATTGTTTGAAGAAAACGGGAAAAAAACCTGCCATTACGGTCGTTGCAAAAGCGGAATTAGCCCAGTCATACAAAACCCAACCCCAAACAGTCTTTCTATTTGACTTCATAGCGTTAGCCTTCCTCGCACCAAAAGCGTTCATTTCTCTTGAAAAAAAGGGGGGACAACCGTATCCTATCCGGTATCCGTTAGCTTCATTGGCTCGAATAACAAATTAACATAAAAACCGGATGCATCTTATGAATATTGACACTAACAACTTTTGTTTACCGGTATCCTACCAGAAGGAGGATTTGGACACCCATTTTAAAGTATTCCACGAGCTGATGTCAAACAAGGTGTTCGAAATCCTGCTGGTAGCCAGCCCGTATGATGCGTATATCCTTGAAGAAGACGGAAGCCTCGCATCTAAAATCACCAACGAGTACCGGGGACTGAATTTGAGTCGCCCACCACGGATAACCCAGGCAGCAACGGCCGCCCAGGCCATGGAGATGCTGACGGAAAAAGAGTTCCATCTGGTGTTGGCTATGCCGCATTTGGATGACATGGATGTATTCGATCTGGGGCGGCGGATCAAACGGTCTCATTGCGACCTGCCCGTCGTCCTTTTGGCCCACAGCATCAAGGGTGTCCATCCGCCACCGGAAGGCAAGGATTTTACCGGCATTGATCAGGTTTTCATCTGGTCCGGCGATTCAGACCTGCTGCTGGCCATTGTCAAAAGCATGGAAGACCGTCTCAACGCTGCAACCGATACACAAAAGGCCATGGTGCGTGTTCTTCTTCTGGTAGAAGACTCCCCGTTGTATATTTCTTATTTTTTGCCCCTCATCTATAAAGAGGTCGTTCACCAAACACAGGAAGTATTGGAAGAGAGCCTGAACCAGGAACACCGTTTGCTTAAAATGCGAGCCAGGCCAAAAATCCTCGTGGCCCAGGACTACGAACAGGCTATCGCCTTGTTCCGGCAATACAGGGCGTATCTGTTCGGTGTGATTTCAGATACCCGCTATCCCAAAGACTGTAAGGATACCGCCGATGCGGGGTACACCTTTCTTTCCGAAGTTCGACGGGCTATTCCCGACCTTCCTCTTCTACTCATCAGCAACGAGCCGAAGAACAAGGATCTGGCCCGACGAGTGCCGGCGGATTTTATCGATAAAAACAGCGACAACCTGCTGGAAGAAATTCATCAGTTTTTTCTATCTAAACTGGGATTCGGTGATTTTGTCTTCAGACAGCCTGATGGAAGTGAAATTTGCCGTGCAGCCAATCTGAAAGCCCTCGAAGAGATCCTGCCGAGCGTACCCGATGAATCTTTGCTCTATCATGCCACCCGCAACCGCTTTTCGAACTGGATCATGGCCCGAAGTGAAACTGCCCTGGCGTCCCATTTAAGAAATGCGAAAGCGGCCGATTTTTCCGGGGCCGATGAAATCCGCCGGTTCATCACCTCTCATATTCATGCCCTACGGAAATGTCGTCAAAAAGGGGTGGTCATGCATTTCAATTCCAAAGATTACGACCCTGAAATATCCGATTTTGTAAAAATCGGTGAGGGTTCCATGGGTGGCAAAGCAAGGGGTCTGGCTTTCGTGACCAATTTGCTGCAAAAATCAGCCCACCTGCTGGAACGATATCCTGATGTCACCATACAGGTACCAAAAACGCTGGTCATCACCACCCAGGGTTTCGATGCCTTTATCTCCCACAACGAGTTGGAACTCTCAACCATGGCCGAAAAATCGGACGAACAGATCGCCGACCTGTTCGTAAATAGTGAGATGCCGCCCTGGCTGGTTGAACAACTTCACAAATATCTGGAATCCGTTCATCAACCATTGTCCATCCGCAGTTCGGGTTTATTGGAGGATGTGCACAACCATCCTTTCACCGGCCTTTACAAAACCTATATGGTGCCGAACAGCCATCCTGATTTCGCCATCCGTTACAACCAGTTGATCACCGCGGTAAAACTAGTTTATGCATCCACCTGGTTCAAAGGACCGCAAAAATTTATAAGCGGCACCGCCTATCGAATTCGCAGGGACCAGATGGCAGTCATCATTCAACAATTGGTGGGAGAGCGTCATGGCGCTTTCTTTTACCCGGATATTTCCGGCATTGCCCAGTCTCACAATTTTTACCCTGTAGCCCCATCTAAGGCGGAAGACGGCGTGGCCTCCATAGTTTTGGGATTCGGTCGGGGCATTCCTGAAGGAGAACCGTCCTTTCGTTTTTCCCCGGCACACCCCCAGGTCCTTCCCCAGTTTTCAAAAACGGAAGATATTCTGGCAAACGCCCAGAACCAATTCTGGGCGCTGGGAATGGAAAGCATCCCGGATGGACTTTATTTCAAACGGGGCATAAACGTTGAAAAACGCTATATGGATGATGCCGAAAATGAGGCTCCGATTCAACGCCTGGCAAGCACATACGTAGCCGATGAAAACCGTATCCGTGACACCGTACACATCCCTGGAAGACGTGTGGTGACCTTCGCACCGGTTTTGAAATACGACAGTTTCCCCCTTCCCGACCTACTCAAGGATCTGCTAAAAATGGCCAGGGACGGCATGGGCTGTGCTGTCGAACTTGAATTTTCCATCAACCTGACCGGCAAATCGGATAACAAGGGAACATTCAATTTTCTTCAAATGCGCCCAATGGCGGCGGGAGAAGGAGAACACGACGTTACGGTGACGCCCGAAGATGCCGATCATGCCTTATGCTATACCACCAAATTCCTGGGGCACGGACGAACACAGACCATTGCCGACATTATCTTCGTTCGACCCGATACCTTCCATCCAAAGGACACGGTTGCCATCGCCCATTCCATTTCATCAGTCAATCGGACCCTTCGCAGACAAAACAGGCCTTACCTGTTGATGGGACCCGGCCGATGGGGATCCTTTGACCGATGGCTGGGTATTCCCGTAAAATGGCAAGATATCGATGCTGTGGGAACCATAGTGGAGATACGTAACAAATCGCTTACAGCCGATCCATCCAACGGCTCTCATTTTTTTCAAAACATCACCGGCCAGGGAATTTTCTACCTAACCGTAACGGAAGGCAATGGAGACAGAATTGAGTGGGACGTCCTTACGGCATTACCCCAAACTTTTTCAGATAAATATATCGTTCATACCAGGCTCCAACAACCTTTGATTGTTAAATGTGACGGCAGAAAATCCAGGGCGGCCATCCTCCTGGAAGAGATCGCAACCCAATGAAGAGCTAAAGAATATTCCCAATACGTCGATATCAGAATCAGTGAACAACAGCGACAGTTACACCGACGTATGCATAGGGCACATGAATACATTGACATTTGAAACCTCGTTTGGAGCGTCAGCCATGGACAACAAAAAAGAAATCGTATTTTTCGAAGATCTGGGTTTCGGCTGGCTGTTCGATGCCGGTCCAATCCGAAGATTACGCGAAAAAGAATCAATCGAAGATGTCCTGATCCAGCGCTCTCTCGCCGAACTCTTTCGCAAAGGGAAGCTTTTATAAGCTTTAGTCAAATCCAATTTAAAAAAATCCCTGATTTCTCTTGAAAAAAAAAGTGCTTGCGCTACTCTATACCCCATGGAGAGAGTATCGCGACCCCTGTATGTGATGATCATCATTATGTCCTGTTTTGCATGGACTGCATTGGCTGAAAAAAGGACGACTGTTGAATCGCACAGGCTGGTTAGAGCAGTAATGTGTGAGGGCATCAAAGATTATGAACCCGTCTACCCGGCAGTCGTTTTTTCCATTGATCGAGGGAGTGTATCATGCTTTACGGAATTCGACAGGATATCCGGAAAAGCGTATATCTACCACAAATGGTATCGTCGTGACAGCCTCATTACGGTAAAACGGCTCACCATCAACCCACCACGCTGGTCCTCCTTCACAAGTGTTCAGCTCAGGGATGCGGATAAAGATCCGTGGCGGGTGGAAGTCACCGATGAAAAAGACAATCTCATCCACACCCTCCGTTTTAGTATTGTGGAATAGGCTCTTATGGAAACAATGATCCACTTATTATCAGGGATCCGCTGGCAAGACATCGTCGATATCCTCATCAACAGCTATATCCTGTTCAGGCTTTATGTACTCTTTCGGGGGACTAATGTCATTCGAATGATTATGGCCATAGTCATGCTCTGGATGGCTGAACGCATGGCAGTGAACGTGGGTCTGATCGTAACCAGCTGGGCCATGCAGGGAATCATCGCAGCCGTGGCCCTAATTGTGATCATTGTTTTTCGAAACGAAATTGCCGGTGTTTTACAAACCAGGAACTTCAGGTCGGTTCTTTGGGGGTTACCACAGCGTCAGGTCCGTACCCCCATAGATATTATCGTGGAAAGTGTATATGAATTGGCACGACGAAAGATGGGAGCCCTGATCGTCCTGCCGCTGAAGATCACCCTCGATCCAATTGTCCAATCCGGTATCCCCTGGCAAGGCAAGCTCTCCCGTGAAATGCTGTTGAGCATTTTCTGGCATGGCGCACCTGTTCACGATGGCGCCACAATTATTCAAGGAAACAAAATTACTGAAGTTGCCGTCATCTTGCCACTTTCGAAAAATGGAGATCTCCCATCTTACTTCGGGACCCGGCATCGTGCCGCCGTAGGACTGGCGGAACAAAGCGATGCATTGGTTATCGCAGTTTCCGAAGAGCGTGGCCAGGTTACCGTATTTAAAAATGGTACCATTATTCCCATCAACGACAACTTGGAGTTGGATCATCTGTTACGTGAACACGCGGGAAAGGTTACCGCCACCCAGGGTTTGAAAAAACAAACAGTTGAACTGAGCATCGTCGCAATGATCTGTCTTGCAAGTATCACCGGTATCTGGTTCAGCTTTGCGCGCGGCCTTGAAACCTTGGTAACGTTAAAAGTACCAGTGGAATTTGAGAATAAAAAACCAAGAATGGAAATTTTTGCAGCATCAACAAGCAGTGTGAATCTTCAATTGAGCGGTTCCGGATCTTTGATCAAATCCATTCGACCCGATCAAGTAAAAGTCAAAATCAACTTGGCCAATGCGGTCGCCGGAGGCAATCAACTCCCCATCGGACGGGACAGTATCACCCTACCACCGGGAATTCAGCTGAAACAGGTAGAGCCTCAGGTCCTTGACGTAAACTTGGATTTACCAGGAAAAAAGACCCTGCCGGTTCAGCCGGACTGGATAGGCAAACTGACCGATGGGCTGATCCTGGAAGATACCCGAATGGTCCCTGACAAAGTTAAGGTGGTGGGCGGCAGCCTGATGCTCAAGGACATTCAGACGATCTACACGGAAAAAATCCTGCTGGAAAATATCACCACCGGGGGAACCGTATCGGTCAGCCTCGTGCTGCAGCCCTCATCGCTGAAGCTGGAAGCCGGCGCCAGGAACCGCGTTGACGTGATCTACAAGATCAAAAGACGGGTGGCCGACCCATCTTGACGCCCGCAACAGTCAGCGGTATTTCC
>DAOWNV010000325.1 GCA_030642405.1 Desulfosarcina sp. | reverse complement strand
TCTATGAAATTCGGGATTGATCATCTTTTAAAGTTTTAAACGTATAGAATCTCATTGGGAGGAAACGAAACTTTATTTGTTAATCTTTTTGTATCTACTGCATCCAGACCTTCGTAGTTAATTTCCTCGGGCCACAACGCTTTCCGGATCTGGTTATTCGGCATGGGCCATCCCATGGATGTCAACCAATCCAGTAGTTCTTGTCGAAAGCCGATCAGATGATCGTTTGTGGAAATCGCCACATGTACCGGTTGTGTGCTGATGCCAGGCAGTTGTTCGTCAAACAAGTAGAGGTCTGTTGATTTATTCGTAACCGTACCATAAATCCATGTCCTTATTTTTTGGGATCGGGCTGTATGAGCAAGATCCAATTTGTCATTGACTTCACGGCAGTAGTGTTGAAATAGAGCCGGTGTCGGAAATATTTTTTTTGCCCGCCAGCCAAACCACATTTCCTTGAACCTCGTGTGTAACACAAGCACGTTGCCTATTAGAAAATGAAGCGCCAATCCTATTCCGTTAAATTGTTGTGAGCTTTCAGGACGAAAGGGCAAAACAATACATTGGTCTGTGGGAGATGAATTCATAAATGTTCCTGTCGATTTGCAGTGAATTGGAATATATACTCTGAACCCCTTTGTTACCCATTAACCTGTTGACCAGTACAGCGGTGATTGTTATTGATGTGTATCAATAATTAATGGAAGATAACACCCTTAAAGATGAAAGATAGCGATCAATCGCCTTTTATACTGGAGAGCATGTCTCTCAAGCCGGATTCGATAAGGAATGATATCCCTGATCGTTATGTGGTCAAAACCATTGGGGTGGACCAGGTTCTAACCTGCCGCGATGCTCCAAATTTGCAGGTTATTATTAAAGCCGGTTTAACATTCAACTCCTCCGCCGTGCGCAAATCACCCCCCGGAACCATATACCTGGATGGTGTTGCTCAATCCGAACCCTTCTTAGATCACGAAAAAAAAGTTTACAATCTGGACCATCATGAAGGCTGTGTCCGGACCTTTACCATGGCAACTTGCGAGCAGGCGCTGATTATGTGTGTAAAGGGACTGGATCTTCGAGATCGGGAATGGAAGATATATACTGGTGAACCGGATTTGGATGTCCTTCTCTCTGTATGGATTATTCTCAATCACCAAAAGATTAACGTTTCGGAAGTGATCCGGAGGCGTTCTCTTATCGCATTGGTTCGGTTGGAAGGGATTATCGATTCCCTTGGCCTGGAACTGAGGGAGCTCAGTGGGTTACCCGATGATTTAATGAAAAAACTGATGAAGGTCATCGACAAGCTGCGCACCGAAGAGTTGGAGCGGAAAAAAGCTGGTGAGTGGACCCAGACCGATTTTCCGGCATATGCTGTTCGTGTTTTGCGGCAGTTGGATCACTTTTTGATCAAACAGGAAGCTCTGGATGATTTCCAGGGCATCGAAGAATTGGCCAGGACCGAGCTGGCCAACAATCGAATCGCTGTTGTTGTATCATCAGAGATAGGTATCTACGAATTGGAACCCCGCCTGAACCAAATCTATGGTGATCGGCTGGGGTGGGTGGCCCTTCAAAGGGGTGAAAACGAATACACATTGAGGCAGGTGGACCTATTCATGCCGGTAAGCCTGGTTGATTTATATCAACGGCTGAACTACATGGACCCGAGAGTAAAGGGACGTATGGATGTCGGCCGATGGGGAGGTTCCGGGGATATAGGTGGGTCTCCCAGGGATCAGGGTACCGGCCTTTCGCCGGAACAAATTGTTTCCGCCTGCCGGGACGTTGTTGAAAAACGCAGTGATCGTCGTCACGCTAAACCCTTATTAATAAGCACGGCAATGGTCCTTCTTGTCGTTGTGGGTGCCATTATTGCCGGTAAAAGCTGGCAATCAGACATGTATTTCGGTCGGAAATTGCCATGGGAGTTTTTGCAAAGCTCTTTTTTAGGCTTTTATGCCGCACTTTTGTATTTTTCATTGATGTTGCTCCTTGTTGTGGCTTTTCGTCGTCCATGGCAGTTCGGGTTGAACATGCCTGTCGGCAAGGATTGGTGGCGTTTGCTCCCTCTTGCTGTGCTATGCGGTCTGACCGGCGACATGGTAATACCCGATATCGCGATGTTCGTTTCAAATCCCGGCGTTGCCTGGACGACGGCCCTGGTTTTGGTTCCGCTGTCTCTGGAGCTTTTATTCAGAAGTTTTGCACACGGTATGATGGCACAGCTGACAACTATTCAGGACTGTGAAAGCCGATGGTTTTTTTCAGGACCAACCATTTGCTCATCCATTTTATATGCGATAACCATTGGTTTGCAAGTTACCATGATTACCGGTGTTACAATTAACGCCGCCTCCATCGGCACCCTTGTCAGGGTCATCACTGTGGCTATAATCTTTGGTTTGGGTGCAGGGATGATTCGCGAAAGGTCTCATAGTATTTTACCTGCCTGGTTGTTCCATGATGTATCTGTGGTAACGTTGTTGCTGGTATATGGCCCCTGATCGATCAACCCATTTTATCCATCCAAAAGTGACCTCAAGCATGAGATGGCGGTGCTATGGACGGAAGAATGATCCTTAGGATTGTGAATTTCATCCCCAATCCTTATCAACTTCCGGCAACTCATGAATGCGGTCACTTCAGAAAATTATTGAGTTTTAATTATTCCATATGCCGGGCAACCAGTTCCGACAGATCGATGGCCTCCATTTGCCCTTCCAAACCGGCCACCTTGATGGCATCTTCCATGTTAACAAGGCAAAAAGGACAAGCAGTGACGATAACATCGGCACCGGCCTCAGCGGCCATTTGGACTCGGAGTACACCCATGCGCTGCTCCTCTTCCGGTTCGTAAAAGAGCATCAGCCCCCCGCCCCCGCAGCAAAAGGAACGGTCGCGACTGCGCTGCATCTCCACCCGCTTC
>DAOWNV010000177.1 GCA_030642405.1 Desulfosarcina sp. | reverse complement strand
CATCCGCGAGGCGCTTGTCCCCGAAGACTAATCAACATCGATTCACGGGGTTGCCGCTTTTGTTATTGAGGCGTTTAGTGATAACTGCAACAGGAATGGTATGAAGGGGTTGTTGCTTTTGTTATTCATGCCCTTAGTGATAACTGCAACAGGAAGGGTATCCTCCTTCGATGAGCGCAGCGAGACGAAGGGATGTGTCCCTAGCCCTACCGGAAGGCTTGGGACACTTCCCTTTATCTCGTCGTCCTTTCCGGACTTCTCGCTAAAGGAGGAAGCGTCCCGTCGCCCAAGCGTCCCGTCGCCCTATAAAACTGGGGATGAGTCAGTCAATCCAATTCTTGACTTTGAACATCATTATACTATCATTTCCTGAAACGACTTTTTTTGCATCGGATTCCAATGGCGAAGAACGACAAAGCACTGCAGGACGCGAGGGAAGTGCTGCGAATCGAAGCCGAAGCCGTAATGCTGGGACAACCTTACTATATGTCAATTCCCGAAGTTATCGGCATGAAGCTTACCGGCACCATGAACGAAGGTGTCACCGCTACGGATTTGGTACTGACGATCACGGAGATGCTTCGCAAGATTAATGTTGTGGAAAAATTTGTCGAATATTTCGGTCCTGGGATGCAAAGCCTGTCTATCACCGATCGTGCCACCATCGCCAACATGACCCCTGAGTACGGCGCGACATTGGGTTTTTTCCCTGTAGACCAAAAGACACTGGATTACTTAGAACTTACGGGAAGGGACGAGCAGGCCAAACTGGTGGATGCCTACACGAAGGCCACAGGGTTGTTCTACAACGATGAAAAGACCCCTGAATTTACAAAGATCATAGAACTCGACATTTCCACGGTTGAGCCATGTTTAGCCGGTCCGGCCCGACCTCAAGACCGCATTCCCCTACCCTATCTCAAAAAAACCTTCGCCGACATTCTCGGTTGTAAATATGACCGGGATGCCGAAGTCGCCGCCATCTCCAAATTTCATGATGAGTCGGGGAGCAGAACCATTCGCGCCAATCACTGCCGCCCGGTTGCCCAACGTCATTATGACTTGGAATTTTACGGTCAACCCATGAAATTCGGTGATGGAAACATAGTTATCGCTGCCATTACCTCCTGCACCAACACCTCCAATCCCAATGCTCTCATGGGAGCGGGTATTATTGCAAAAAATGCTGTGGCCAAAGGTCTTCATGTGCCTCCTTTTGTAAAAACCTCACTGACACCCGGCTCCAAGGTGGTCCTTGACTACCTGGAGGCTGCAGGTTTGATTCCCTTTTTTGACGCCCTTGGTTTTCATGTGGCCGCTTTCGGCTGTGCCACCTGCATCGGAAATTCCGGCCCGCTGCATCCGGATATTGAAAATTTGATCATTGACAATGACTTGAATGTAGCCGCTGTTCTTTCCGGCAACCGGAATTTTGAAGCCAGGATTCACCAGAATATCAAATCTAATTTTCTCGCATCCCCCATGCTGGTAATCCTTTTTGCCCTTGCCGGACGGATAGATATCGATCTGACTATCGAGCCGGTGGGGATAGACCCCAATGGCCGACCCGTTTATCTGGAAGATTTGTGGCCATCGCACAAAGAGATCGATGAACTGGTCAGCACCCATGTAAAAAAAGAGTTTTATGAAAAAGAATATTCAACAATCTTTGATGGTGACCGTTTTTGGCAGGCACTCGACGTCGCTGAAAGCACGACTTTCAGCTGGAACGAGGCATCCACCTACATAAAAAAACCACCCTATTTTAACAGCTTTTCTCTGACATCCCAACCTCCTTCGGACATCGAAAACGCCAGAAATTTTCTATTGCTCGGCGACTCGGTCACGACCGACCATATTTCACCGGCAGGTGCTATTCCCGAGGACTATCCGGCCGGAAAATACCTGATTGATCGCGACGTGGCCAAAGACCAGTTCAACTCCTATGGTTCCCGACGCGGAAACCATGAGGTGATGATGCGTGGAACTTTTGGCAATATTCGAATTAAAAACAAACTGGTTGATCCGAAACAAGGCAGTTTCACCTTGAAGTTTCCTGAAAAGACGGAGATGTTCAACTATGATGCAGCCATGGCGTACAAAGTTGAGAACACACCCCTGATCGTCCTTGGAGGAAAGGAATATGGTACAGGTTCCTCCAGAGACTGGGCAGCCAAGGGAACATACCTGTTGGGCATCATGGCCGTCATTGCCCAATCCTATGAGCGTATACATCGAAACAACCTTGTCGGCATGGGAGTCCTGCCTTTAATTTTTCCCGATGGTCAAAGTGCTGAAAGCCTTGGATTGGACGGATCTGAAACCTTTACAATTTCTGGAATCGGCAATATGACGCCCCGCAAGGAGTTGACCGTCACGGCCGTTAAAGCTGACGGAAAAGAGATTACCTTTTCCGCAATCTCCCGGCTGGATACGGATGTGGACGTGGAGTACTTTGAAAACGGCGGGATTCTACCTTGTGTGATGCGAAAGATGATGGGGGATTAGTCGCAAAGCCAAAGGGGGAAAACTGTATGTGGTTATACCGCAACTACTGATAACTCAGTCCAAATGCATTATCCTGATTTCGATAAAAGGCCGGCCTTTTTTTTGACATTCAGCAACCCTGGACTAAAGTTCAGGTGCATCAAAGTAGACCTGTACCCCATACCGATGAACACTTTTTCCAGGGCATCGAACAACACCGGCCGGTCCGGCCATTTGAAGGTTTTCTCCTGCCGGCGCAACCGTTCCCATTGCAACTTGGCCTCAGGTCTTTCGGTAAAAACGGTATTCATGGCCCTGTCGCAAAGAAACATGGTGCAAACCACCGGGCGTACAACCCACAAACAGCCCCCGTCTCCAAGATAGATGCAACGGTGACCCTCGTTTGTTCGTTTCAACACCGAGTCAAGACAATCCAATTGTTTTGGTGTCGAATAAAGGGCGTTTATCACCGTATCTGCAAAAAAAGTTATAATACCATCCTTGCTGCAACAGGCACTTGTTCGGCTCTCGTAACAATTTTTCGTACATACCTCGTTGAAATGACAATGTAAAAATTGATCTACTGTTTTACGAAACTGCATATAATCACGGGCTTTTTCGATCAGACCCTCTTTTTCGTCAACACGGATTTGAGCCAATCCCTGCCTTACCATTTGAAGCGCATCCAATTGTTCTTTTTGGTAATCGTTCATTTGCAGAGTAAATATTCGGCTTCTTATAGGTTGATTTTACGACGCCGCACCTTCAACTTTGCCCGCCGGCTTTTACTATCCATACGTCGTTTAACGGAACCACGGGTGGGCCGGGTAGGCCTTCTTTTTTTCACCGGCACCGATGTGCTTCGGATCAGATGGACCAACCGCAAGAGTGCAGCAGCTCTGTTTTTCTCAAATGTTCGGTGCTCCCGTGCCTTGATCACGAGGACACCGTTCTTGGTAATGCGTCGATCCCGGCACCTGATTATTTGCCGTTTAATTGCTTCCGGTAAAGACGATGTCCGGATGTCAAAACGCAGGTGAACCGCTGATGATACCTTGTTAACATTTTGCCCGCCGGCCCCCTGGGCACGAATGGCGGTAATTTGAATCTCGTCGTCTTTTATGGACAATCCATCGGATATGGTAATCATTTATATTTTCTCAGGAAAAAAAACGTAATCGTTATCTTCTTATATCAATCAATTTTCATTGTTTTGCAAGTAAACCACAATTTGAGACAAAGGACGAATAGCCCTTGCATAATTACCCTTGTTTCTATAAACAGTAATATTTGAAAAAGTAAATCACGATTGCATACATAACCACTAAAACCGTATAAGGGAAAACATGAAACGATTTCTACTTGTTGGTCTGATGCTTGTGTTCATATTCGCCGACCTTGCCCAGGCCGTCGAACCGGTAAAGATAGGGATGATCACCACCTTATCCACCAAAGCCGGCTACCTCGGTGAAGAGATTAGAGACGGATTTCAACTGGCCATGGACCAGGAAGGTGGCAAATTGGGTGGCATACCAGTGGAACTGCTCGTGGATGACGACGGGCGAAAGCCTGAAAAAGCCAAACAGATCGCGGAGCGCTTTATCAAACGAGATCGGGTAAAGATACTGACCGGCATCGTTTTTTCCAACGTGGCCATCGCCGTGGTGCCCAAAGTGGTTCGCCAGGATGTGATCTATGTTAGTCCCAACGCCGGGCCTTCCCTGCTGGCCGGCAAGGGCTGCCACCCCAATTACTTTAATGTGGCTTATCAGAATGACAATCTCGACGAAGTGGTGGGCCAGTATGTCACGGATGCCGGATTTAAAAACGTATACCTGCTGGCGCCCAACTATCCGGCCGGCAAGGATCACCTGGCCGGGTTCAAACGCTACTATCAGGGCGCCATCGCCGGCGAGGTCTATACCAAATTGGGCCAATCGGACTATGCGGCTGAAATCGCTGCCTTGCGGGCCAAGGCACCGGACGCTGTTTTCTTCTTCCTGCCGGGGGGCATGGGGATCAATTTTATCAAACAATACGCTCAGGCAGGATTGAATCGGACTATCCCGGTATTCGGGCCGGCCTTCTCCTTCGACGAGCGCCTGTTGCAGGCGGTCAAGGATGCTGCCATCGGCGTGAAAAACGGGTCTCAGTGGTCCCACGACCTGAACAACCCGGCCAACCGGCAGTTCGTAGATGCCTTTAAAAACGCCTATGGTCGTACCCCCACCCTCTACGCCAGCCAGGGGTATGATGCCGCACGGTTGTTGGGCAGTGCCCTGAAACAGGTGAACGGTGATGTGACCCGCCTGGACGCCTTGCGTCAAGCCATCCGTAAGGCGGATTTTGACACCGTTCGGGGGAAATTCGCCTTTACCGCCAACCAGCACCCCATCCAGGATATCTATATTCGTGAGGTGGTCAAGGACGAAGCCGGTAACTATACCAACCGAACGGTTAAGGCGGTCTTCAAAGACCATGGGAATGTGTATGTCGAACAATGCAAGATGGAATAACGGTTCCAGGTAACATGTTATTATTCATCGAACAACTGCTCAACGGTCTTCAACTTGGCATAATGCTTTTTCTCATGTCCGCCGGGATGACCCTGGTTTTCGGCATCCTGCAAGTCATCAACCTGGCCCATGGCTCCTTTTACATGATCGGCGCCTATGTGGGCGCCACGGTAACAGCACGGACCGGATCATTTCTGTTGGGAGTTCTGGCCGCGTTGACGGCGGCCGCCCTGGCCGGCGTCGCAGTGGAGATCCTGGTGTTGCGTCGCCTGTATAAGAAGGAGCACCTGGATCAGGTGCTGGCCACATTTGGCCTGATCATGTTTTTCAATGAACTCACCCGCATACTGTGGGGGCGCCAACCACTGTTCATGGATGTGCCGGTCTGGTTGTCCGGCAGCGTCGAATTCATTCCCGGCATTCCATACCCCGCCTACCGCATAGCAGTTATAACCGTGGGTATTGGAGTGGGTGTGGTTCTCTATTTGTTGTTTACTCGCACCCGGATCGGCATGCAGATCAGGGCTGGTGCCGGCAACCGGGAGATGGCCGGTGCCCTGGGGGTGAACATCCGACTGCTATACACCTTGGTGTTCGGTCTGGGAACCCTGCTCGCCGGGCTGGCCGGAATGATGGCCGGTCCGATTCTGGCAGTAGAGGCCGGCATGGGGGAGGAGATCCTGATTCTTACCTTAGTGGTCATCGTCATCGGCGGGATCGGTTCTATCCGAGGTGCCCTGGTCGGAGCACTGATCGTCGGCCTCGTGGACACCATGGGCCGTGCCTTTCTGCCCGCCCTGCTGCGGCTGTTTTTTTCGGCGGCCCACGCCGACGGAGTGGCCGCCTCCCTGTCCTCAATGTCTGTCTATCTTCTCATGGCTGGGATTTTAATTTTCCGGCCAAGGGGGTTATTGCCGGCCCATGGCTGATTTGAACCGGAAAAACCTGACGGTCGCCATCGGTGCGCTGTCGTTGTTTTTTTTGCCGGTTATCGCCGGTATGATCGACGAACCCTACCTGACCACCCTTTTCAGCCGTGTCCTGAT